>JAXDMH010000148.1:0-16053 GCA_034666225.1 Myxococcales bacterium | reverse complement strand
GTGGGCACGCGCTGGCCATCGGGCTTTCGCTGCTGCTGGCGTTTCCCGCCGGCGCCGTGTCGCTGATGATCCCCAGCCGGGTCGCCTTCATGGTGCTGACCTGCGTGGCGGTCTTCCTGCTGTCGGTCTACAACGGCCCATCGGCGGCCGTCGTCGACGCGCTGGGACCACCGCAGTACGCGGCCACCCTGCAGGCAGTGTTCATGTTTGGCCTGCACGTGCTGGGAAACGCGCCCGCGCCCTGGATGGTGGGGAAGCTGGCGGATCGCCTGGGACCGTCGACGGCGTCCGGGGGGCTGCCCCAACCCGGGACGGTGTCGATGGGGCTGCAGGCGGCCATGCTGGCGTTCCTGCTGTCAGGCGTCCTGTTCGTGATCGTGGCCCGACGACAGCGACGGGCGGCGGCCGTGGCATAATGGCGCCTGCTCCATGTCCACCTCGGCTGCACCGACCACCCAGAGCTACTATGATCGCTTCTCGACCATCTACGAGAAGGAACGCCACCACGGCTATCACCGGCTGATCGACGAGCTGGAGCTGGATCTGGTCAGGCGCTATGGCGCCGGACGGGAGGTCTTCGAAGCCGGCTGTGGCACCGGTCTTCTGCTGCGCGAGGCGGCCCGGGTGGCCAGCGCGGCGGTCGGCCTGGATCTGTCGCGCGGCATGCTGGGCGCGGCGCGCGACCGGGGCCTGCGCGTGGTGCAGGGCTCGCTCACCGACGTGCCGCTGCCCTCGGCGTCGGTCGACCTGGTCTATTGCATGAAGGTGCTGGCCCACATCCCGCCCATCGAACGCGCCTGCGCCGAGCTGGCGCGCCTGGTCCGTCCCGGCGGCCACCTCCTGCTGGAGTTTTACAACCCGTACTCGCTGCGCTACCTGGCCAAGCGCCTGGGCAAGCCCGGGCACATCGCCACCGGAACGACCGAGAAGGACGTCTTCACCCGTTACGACACCGTGGAAAAGGCGCGGTCGTATCTGCCGCCCGACGTCGAGCTGATCGGCGTGCGCGGCGTGCGCGTGGTGACGCCGACCTCGCGCGTGTTTGACGTGCCGCCGCTGGCCCGCCTGTTCAGCTGGGCCGAGCGGGCCGCCTGCGACGTGCCGGGGCTGCGCAATCTGGGCGGGTTCCTCATCCTGGTGGCGCGCAAACGAACATGAGCGGGACAGGCGCCGCATGACCGCCGCGTCGGGCCACATCCTGGTCGTCGACGATGAACGGTCGATGCGCGAGTTCCTGGGCATCTTCCTCAAGCGCGCCGGGTACAGCGTCGACGTGGCGGGCGGCGCCGCCGACGCCCGCCAGGCGCTGGCCGCCACCGAATACGATCTGGTGATCACGGATCTGCAGATGCCGGACGGCACGGGCCTGGACGTGCTGGCCGAATCGAAGAACCGTCGCCCCGACACGCAGGTCATCGTCGTCACCGCTTACGCCACCGCCGACACCGCCATCGCCGCCATGAAGGCCGGCGCCTACGACTACCTGGTCAAGCCGTTCAAGCTGGACGAGGTCGGCCTGATCGTCGAGCGCGCCCTGGAGCGGCGGCTGCTGATGCGCCAGAACGTGGTGCTGCGCGACGAGATCAAGGGGCGATACAAGCTGGATCGCCTGCTGGGAAAGTCGCCGGCCATGCAGCGGGTGTTCGATCTGCTGCGCAAGATCGCCCCGGCCCGCACCAGCGTGCTGGTGGTGGGCGAATCAGGCACCGGAAAAGAATTGGCGGCGCGCGCCCTGCACGAGCTGTCGCCCCGCGCCGACCATCCGTTCTTGCCGGTGAACTGCGGGGCCATCCCCGAGACGCTGATCGAATCCGAGCTGTTCGGTCACGTGAAGGGCGCCTTCACCGGCGCCGCCAGCGACAAGGCGGGTCTGTTCGAGGCGGCCAGCGGCGGCACGGTGATGCTGGACGAGGTGGCCGAGTTGCCCCTGGCCATGCAGGTCAAGCTGCTGCGCGTGTTGCAAGAGCGCAAGGTCAAGCCGGTGGGCGGCGTCAGCGAGCGCGAGATCGACGTGCGGGTGGTGGCCGCCACCAATCGCGATCTGGAAACCGAAGTGGAAAAAGGGACCTTCCGTCAGGACCTCTACTACCGGCTGAACGTCATCCAGGTGCGCATGCCGCCCTTGAGAGAGCGGCGCGAGGACGTGCCGCTGATGGTGAACCATTTCGTGCGCAAGTTCTCCGCAGAGCACGGCCATCCCATCACCGGCGTCGACCCGGCTGCCATGTCGGCCCTGACCGCGTACAACTTTCCCGGCAACGTTCGCGAGCTGGAAAACCTGGTGGAGCGCGCGGTGACCCTGGCCGTCGACGGGCGCATCACCGCCGACGCCCTGCCCGAGCTGTCGCCCCGCCCGGCCCCGGCGACGGGCGTGCCGGAGCTGCCGGCGGTGGGCTTTGATCTGGAACGCGAGCTGGAGAGCTTCGAACGCGGGATCATGCTCAAGGCGCTGGAACGCACCGACGGCAACCGCACCGAAGCGGCGCGCCTGCTGGGGATCTCTTTTCGGTCGATGCGTTACCGGATGTCCAAGCTGGGGATCTCCGGCGCGGACAGCGACACCGGCGAAGGTCCCGGCGGCGCCGTCACCAAGACCGACGAGGAGCCGCCACCGTGAAAGAGCGCCCCTGTCGGTGTCGGTGTCGGCGCCGGTGGCAATGACGGTGACGACGACGGGGCGCCGGCCGCGCCCGTCGCAGGTGGTGGTCGGACTGGCCGCGGTCCTGGCGTTGGCCGCCCTGACGCACGCGGCGCTGACCCGCTGTCTCGCCTTGCGCGCCACCTGGCCGCCAGAGGCCGACACCTTGTATCTGCCGACCGCCGGCACATTGCGCCTGGCCACCCTGGGCCACAGCGCGCTGGCCGCCGATCTGGTGGCGGCGCGGGCCAATGTTTATTTCGGAACGCAGCTGGCCACCAAGGGCCAGCAACGATGGCTAGAGCGTTACCTCACCACGGCCATCGATCTCGATCCGCGCTTTCACAGTCTCTATCGGCGCGGCGCCGCCATGCTGGTCTACACCGGCCAGCAGTTCTCCGTCGAGGCGCTGGAGGCGGCCGATCGGATCCTCGAACGGGGCGCGCGGGAGTTTCCCGGCGACTGGGAGATCTGGTTTCAGCTTGGCTTCAACCAGTTCTTCGAGCTGCCGCCGCTGGCGGGCGAGAACGATCCGCGCGTCGCCGACTGGCGCGCGCACGGCGTCGAGGCCTTGCGCCGGGCCACGCTGCTGGAAGGCGTCCCGCCCTGGCTGCCGAACCTTGTCGCGCAGATGCTGACCAAGCGGGGCGGCGACGCGCTGGCCATCGAGCACCTGGAAGAGACCTACGCCGTCACCAGCAACGAAGAGACCCGCCTCCAGATCCTGCGCAAGCTGGGCACCCTGCGCGCCCAGACCGCCGCCGCCGAGCTGGAGCGCGGCGCCAGCGAGCTGCGCGACGTCGTCGCCAGGGCCTACCCCTACGCGCCCGAGGCCTTTTCCGTGGTGGCGGGACCGCGCCAGAGCCCTGGTATCGATTTGCCGAAGCTGATATCGAAATCGCTGTCGGATGTCCCCTCGCCTGCGCCTTGAACTGCCCGCCCGCGGCGTCCTGCGCCCCAATGACGCGCACGATCCACTCCCCTATTACTACCACCCGTACGTCGGGTGGCTTTACCGGCACCGTCTGCAGATGGGATTGGATCTGCTGCCGCCGGGCGGCCGGCGCGTGCTGGAGATCGGCGTCGGCAGCGGCGTCCTGGTGGCAACGCTGACCAAGCGTTACGCCGAATACACCGGCACCGATCTGACGTTGGCCGCGGGCCTGGACAGCCAGGTGGCGCCGGACTGCCAGGCGACCTTCCGCAGCGCCGATCTCTTGCGCGACGACGACCTACCCGCGGATCACTTCGACGCCATCGTCTGCTTCTCGGTGCTGGAGCACATCGCCGACGCCGACGGCGCCGCGCGCGGGCTGGCTCGCACGCTGGCGCCCGGCGGAACCCTGGTGACGGGCTATCCCATGGTCAGCCGCCTGATGACCCGCGCCTTCGAGGTCATCGGATTTCAAGGCATCGACAACCACCACGTCAGTCCGCCAGCGCGCATCGCCGCCGCGCTGTCGCGGGTGCTGGTCCCCGTGACGCGGGTGGCGTTTCCACCGGGCGCGCCCGTTGCCGCCGCTCTTTACCAGTGCACCGCCTGGACCAAGCCGCGCTAACGCGGCGGCCACCCGGCGACAATCGCTCAGAGATGGTCTTTGTAATAGTCGACGTACAGCTGCCCGACGGCCGGGGCGGAGGTGGGCGTGAGGTCGCTGCTGGGTCCCAGCGTGGTGTCCCACGACGAGCAACTGGGAACGGCGATCTTGGGACCGACGGTGACCATGCCCGCGGGGAGGGATTGATCGGCCACCGCCTGGATGGCCTGATCGACGTAAGCGGGAACAATGGTCAGGGACGCATTGTTGTTGTTACACAACTTGTTGTCGGGAGTGCGCAACGTCGACAGCAGCTCGATGTGTTTGACACCAAAATACTTGAGCTTGATGTTGGCAACGGTGGCCTTGATGCTGTTTTCAAATTGCGTCTGCGTCGTCAGCATCGAGCTGTAGACGATCAACAGGACGCGGTCCGGTCGTAGGCCAGCGGCGCAGGGCGAGGTGATCCCCGTGCTCCACAGGCCGCTGTTGGCCATGGCCCAAATCTCAATGGAAGCCCCGGTAGGAGACAGCGCCTGCCAGTGCGTGGTGTCCATCTTCGACTCGAACGACGGATACCACTGTCCCAGCACGAAGCCGCCCATGACGTGATTGCAGGTGAACGAGGCCGGCGGGGGTGCCTCTTCGCTTGGAAGATCCTGGGAAACCGGCAGGTCAGGAGCGACGTCCATCGGCGCGCCGCCCATTCCCGTGCCACCGGTGCCGGGATCGATCACGCCGCCGGTGCCGGGATCGATCATCCCGCCCGTCCCCATCCCGCCTGTGCCCTCGTCCGGCGTTCCCCCGGTGCCCAGGCCCAGATCAGGCTCACCACTGTCGATCTCAACGCTTGGGAGGATCCGACCGCTCTCGGCGGAACAACCAATCGCCAGCAACGCCGACGCGAACAACAGAGGCAGTGGATTCAGCAAGGTCACGACATCCCTCGCAAGCGAGAAACCGGAAATAATTGAGGCGCACGTTAGCACACCTGTGGTTGACCAGTTCACCGCTGTGGATCGATTGGAGACGCGACGCGTTTGTTCAGTCTTTTTTTTCGAGCACGATCAGCATGCGAAAGCCGGCCAGCCGGAAAAACGGCTGGGGCATCAGTTGCTCGAAGGCAAACAGCCGCCGCCACAGGGCCGCCGGCAAAAGCGCCCCCCGTGAAAACCCGCCCGACGCCGGATAGCTGGGCCCGGCCAGGCGCTCCAGCTTGCGCAGGGCCAGCGTGGGAAACGCCCGTTCGAAGATGGCCCGACCACCGGCACGCCCGAACATCAGGGTGGGAATGCCCTGGTTGGAATCGAAGGGATCTTTTTCGCTGACGACACCCCCGCTGTCGCCGACGGCGCCGCCGCGGTCGCTCGCGGTCGGCGCTGCCCCCATGGCGAACGGATCGACGCCCAGCAGTCGCAGGGGCTCCTCGTGCAGAAACTTGTAGACCGGGTACGACAGCGCGCTGACGTAGGGCTCGCACAGGATCAACCGGCCGCCCACGCGCAGAACCCGCGCCGCCTCCTCGAAGAACCGTCGTGGCGAAGGCAGATGATGAAGCACGTCGAACAGCACCAGCGCGCCGATCTCGCCGTCCGCAAAGGGCAGCGCATCGGCGGCGATCTCGCGGTCGTGCCAGGGGGCGGCCACCAGATCGGACAGCGACAGCTCGGGGATGAATTGCCGCGCGAACCCCGGCCCCGAGCCCAGCTCCCACCAGGGGCCCAGCGCCGGCGCCGGCAGCTCGCGCCGGATGCGCCCGTACCAGTCGGCGTAAAGAACTTGTAAGACGGGGTTGCGATCCCAGGCCTGCCGATGCTCCTGGAACCGCGCCAGCGTGCGCGCCCGCTGCTCCGCCGTCAGCATCTAGCGCACCATTGCTAGACGAAGCGGATCTTGCGCGCCGCCACCGTCGACATACGCAGCAGCAGCCAGCCGTGCTTCCAGCGCGAGATGTTGGTCTCGCCATAGGTGCGATCGCGATAGCGCACGGGGATCTCGGCGATCTTGAGATTGAGGCGCGCGGCCCCAAAGATGAGATCGAAGTCGCCGAACGGATCGAAATCGCCAAAATAGTGCCGGGCCGCGGCGATCCGTTCATAGTCAGCGCGCCACAGCACCTTGGTGCCGCACAGCGTGTCGCGGATCGGCTGCTGCAGCAGGTACGAGAAAAGCTGGGAGAAAGCCACGTTGCCGATCTTGTTGAAAAAGCGCATCGCCCCCGGCTCCATCGGGTAGACCAGGCGCGTCCCCTGCACGAAATCGGCGTGACCGCGGGTGGCCAGTTCGTAAAACGCGGGAAGATCCTCGGGCGGCACGGTCAGGTCGGCGTCCAGGATCATCAGCAGATCTCCGGCCGCCTGGGCGAAACCCAGGCGCACGGCATCGCCCTTGCCTTTGCCCGTCTGCTGAAAGGCCCGCAGCTTGAGCGGCCCCTGATAGCGCTGCATGCAATCCTGAATCGTCTCCCAGGTCCCGTCGGACGATCCTCCCTCGACGAAGATCAGCTCGGTCGCCGTCCCCATCACCGGCGTCCGATCGATGGCCGCTTGCACGTTGCCGGCTTCGTTCCGCGTGGGGACCACGACGCTGACGCTGGCGCCGATGCGCCGCCGCGCGATGCCCGTCTCCCGGCCGCGGTCACGCTCGCGCAGGACGTAGATCCGGTACAGCGACAGGTGCTGCATGCCCGGCATCCGGACCAGGTATTTGTTCAGCAGCGACGAGGCGCCACCCAGTTCCAGCGGCACCAGCAGGCGGTCCTCATAGCGAACGGCCTCCAGACCGGTGATGTCGAACAGGTTCTTGAAATCGCTGTCCGACAACCAGTTGGCCGTTGGCGCCGGACGCTTCCAGCCGGCGGTCTCCGCCAGGCGGGTGGGCAGTTCCCACAGGTAATTGAAGCAGGTCAGGTAGATGCGACCGCCCTCGCGCAGCCGGCGCCGCAATCCGTGCAGCAAGGCCTTGATGTCCAGCACGCTGTGGCACAGCCGATCGCAGATCACCGCGTCCCATCCGCGCTCTCCCGTCGGGGGAACACGAAGGGCGTCGTCGACCTCGAAGGCGATCCCGGGGTGGCGGGCCCGCGCCTGGTCGACCATCTCGGGGAGAAAGTCGATCCCCTGCCGATCGGCGTGGGGCAATGCCGCCAGCAGATCGCCGCGTCCCGAGCCAACCTCCAGCACCGACGCGTCAGCGGGGATGAGACGGGCGAACGCCTCCGCCAGATCGCGATGCAAGAAATCGCGCGCCGCCGGATGCGCCACCTCGTCGGGTGGCTGGCGAAAGTAGGCCCGCCATTGCGCCTCCAGAACCTCGGCGCGCGAGGGAGGCGCTCGCTCTGGACCAACCCCCTTGGCCGCTCCGCCCCCGGAACCGGCCTCGACCTTCAGTGACATGACAGGTCTAGAAGTCCGTCTCTTTGGTCAACGTGTAGACCTGCTTGAACTTCTCGCCCGGGCGAACCGTGATGCTCTCGGTGCGATCGATCTGCAGGTCGGGTCGCTTGAAGCTCAGGCGGTGGCGGCCGCACGGAACCTTGAGGTCAGCGATCGGCGTGTGCTTTGAGGTGGTCTTCCCATCGATCCAGACCTCGGACCAGGGGCGCGAGCCGATGGTGATCACGCAGTCGCCCCCCTCGCCAAAGACTGGTTTCGCGCCACCACCGGCGCTCTGGCTGTCTTCGTCGGAATCCCGACGGCGCCGCGGCATCGTCGGCGTCGTCGAGGGCGGTCGCACGCTGACGCTGGTGCTGGGCGGCGCCCTGACGGGCGTGGGGCCGGGGCTTTCGCTGGGCGGCGGTTGCACCTTCACCGGAGGTGGAGGCGGTGACGGCGTCGGCGGCGGGGTGTTCTCCGCCACCTTGGGCGGCGGAGGCGTCGGCGCTGGCGGGGGCGTTGGGGCTGGCGCCGGCGGAGGTGGCGGCGCGGCGGCGACCGGCGTGGGCGGCGGAGGCTCGGGCTTGGCGGCCGGCTTTGCTGGCTCACGCTCGGCGGAGCCCATCTGCACCAGCGTGGCGTGGACCTTGCGAATCGAGCCAGGCTCGATCTCGATGTCCTGCTTCCAGGCCTTGAAGCGATTCTCGCCCTTGATCTCGATGACGTGGTGACCGGGAGGAATTCGATACGCCCGGAAATCCGTGCGCGCCTGGCCATTGGGCCCGCTGATGGGCGCGCCGTCCAGCCAGACCAGGCCGCCGGGTGGATCGCTGGTCAGCTCGAAACCGGTGTCGGGCGACGGCTCTAGCGCGATGTTCAGCGCCACGGGCTGACCGGCGCGCACCTCGATGTTTTGGTCGCTGCGCACATAGCCGTCGTGGGTGACCGACAGGGTGTACTGACCCAGCGGTTTTTCGACGGTGAGAGGCGAATGGTCAGCCACCTTGACGTTGTCGATCAGCACCGTGGCGTCGGACGGCACCGTGGTGATCTGAACCTGACCAGGCTTGGTGCTGTTGTAGTACCAGTAGACGGTCCCGCCGATCACCAGAAGAGCCATGATCACCATGGCGGCGTATTTGCCGCCGCGCGAGACTCTCTCCGGCCCACCAGTCAAAAACGAACCGCTGCCGAAGGGGGCGGGATTCTCGAATGAAAAAGCTGGCTGGGCGCCCGACGGAATCTGCGGCACCGGCGAAGGCGCCGACGGTTCGGCGTGGTGCGAGACCGCGGGCATCGCGGGCTGGGTCTTGGGGCGCAAGGGCGACGTGGGGCCGTGCGGCAGCGACGTCGACCCATCGCTGGAACGTCCCAGCGGCGACGGCAACCCGGGCGCCGGCATCCCCATCAGCGTCTGTCGTGGCGACGCGGGCGCGCCCACCGGACGCGCCGGACGCGGCAAGGGCGACGCTCCCGATCCGCCCCCACCGGGCGGCGGCAGCGACGCGCCCCGCCCCGATCCGCCGCCCGTCGACGGCGACGACCCAGAACCGCCGCCGGAGGCGGGCTTGGGAATGAGCAGCTTCGGCTTGGGTGTGGCCACCAGATCGGGCGCCGTCGCGGCACGGAGTATGTCGGGCGCCGGCTGATTGGCGACCGTGCGGTCCTCGTCCTCGTAGTAGAGGTCCTCGGTCTCCAGGGTCTTGATCTCGTCGCTGGGCTCTTTGTCGAAGATCTGGGTGTCCAGCTCTTCGTCGTCCCATCCCATTGGTGAATCAGGCACTGTCTTTTTCACCCTTTTGCTGCCATTGCCGGCGTCGGCAGCGTTGGCTTCATCGCCCGAGTCCTTCCAGCTGGACGGCGCGGCGATCTGGCGAAACTGTTCAATCTTCGCGTTGTCGTCTTCGATCTCCGTCGCAAAGGTCTTCTTCATCCAGGAGGCCAGATCCTTGCGCGAGTACAGCTCGCCGACCGTATACAGGAACGCCTGCAGATCGTCGTGGAGATCGATGGCGTTCTGGTAACGGTCTTCCGGATCCTTGGCCAGCGCCTTCAGCGAGATTCGTTCCAGCTCGCCGGGGATGTTTCGGTTGTAAGAAGACGGCGGCAGGATCTCGACGTTGCGCACTTTCTCCAGGGTGGAGAAATCGCTCTCGCCGACAAAGAGCCGTTCGTTGGTCAGCGTCTCGTAAAGGACGATGCCGACCGAAAAGATGTCGCTGCGTCGATCGATGGGCAGGCCGCGCACCTGCTCGGGCGACATGTACCCGAATTTGCCCTTCAAGATGCCAGCCTGGGTCTTCGATGCCTTGCCCGCCGCCTTGGCGATGCCAAAGTCGATCAGTTTGATCTCGCCCTCATAGCCAATGAGAATGTTTTGCGGCGAGATGTCGCGATGAACGAGGTGCAGCTCGCGCCCCTGCCCGTCGCGCTTGTTGTGGGCGTAGTCCAGGCCTTCACAGACTTGCATCACGCAGTAACAGGCCATGCGGATCGGCATGACCTCGCCCTTGCCGCGCGTGCGATCGAAGATGGATCGCAGGTCGCGGCCGTTCACGTATTCAAGGGCGATGAAATAGCTTTCGTCGACCTTACCCAGATCGAAAATTTGGGCGATGTTCGCGTGTTGCAGCTGCACCGCGATCTTCGCCTCGTCGATGAACATCGTGATGAACTCTTCGTCCTCAGCGATGTTGGGGAGGATGCGCTTGACCGCCAGCATGCGCTCGAAGCCCTCGACGCCGAAGGCTTTGGCCTTGAACACCTCGGCCATACCGCCGACGTTGATTCGTTCCAGGAGGTAGTACTTGCCGAACGGGATGGGCTTCTTCAAAGCGACGCGACCCTCTTTTCGACCTGACCACTCACGATGGGGGAACTTTGGCGAGCAAGACCCGGTATTTATCTGACCTAACCCGCTGAAATGTCAATTGGAAGGTATGCGACCTCACGATTGCGACCTAGGGGCTTCCCGCCGCCTGCTTACCATCCCCCGACAAAGACTGATTGGCCGAGGCATTGGCTGCCTTGGCCAGCTTGGCCGCCCGGCGCGCCGCGCGAGCCGTCGCCTTGGTATCTGCGTCCAAAAACGCCAGGGTCGCGCCGGCCGTGGCAAAAGGCGGCGCCACGATGAACGCCAGCGGAATCAGGTAAAGGACGGTGGCCCCCAAACCATACCCGAGCGTCTGGGCGGGATGCTTGACCAGATAGGCCCACTTGGCCCCGAAGGATTTTCCCCGGCGCGACAGGGGATAGTCGAAGCCGTCATAGGCCAGAAACAGCCCACCAAGACCGATGCCGATCAGGCTACCCACACCGGTTAGGGCCGTCAAAGCGAGGCCAATTAGCAATGCCGTGCCGTAAAGGACCAGCTTCAATAGACCGTGAAGGAGAGCCTGTCCACTGGAGGCAAGAAAAGGCGCCGAGGGCGCGGTGCCACGTACTTTCTGTTCGACCTTGGCGCTGAGGTGGTCATTGAAGATCGCGCCCAGCAGGGGCTGTAGAACAATGAACAACACGGCGCCGCCCACCAGCGTGATGGCGGCCAGCAAGATCCACCCAACAACCGGGGACGAAGCAAGATGAGTCGCCAGCTCCTGCCGCCAGTACAGCGCCGCCATCCACAAGGTCCCCACCGCCAGAGCCACGTTCACCAGCAAGGGGACGAACAGATAGCGCCACATCCGCTGGCGAGCGATGAACAGCCCGCCGCGAAACGGCGCCAGAAATCCCCTGACGAAACCCACCGGCAAAGCTTACACGAAACCCGCCGCGCCTCCGATCCATGGGGCAAAAAATTGGCCCGCGCCTTCACCCTCTCGGGGGTGCTTGTAGCGGTGGTGGGATGTGGTTCTCAGTCACCGGCCGTTCCGGGGGGAAGCGGGGGCAGGGGCAGTGGTGGTGCCTCTCATCCAGCGGGATCGGGGGGCAGCGGTGGTGGGGCGCAGGCGACCGGCGGGACGGTGGGGTCGGGCGGCGGGCCGGTGGCGGATGGAGGAGGGGACGTGATGGCCGATGTCGGCGGAGCGATGGAGATCGGTGGCGGCGAGGTTTTCTGTCCGCCGGCGGTGGCGGCGGGGCAAGCGCGGCGGCCGTTTCCGCAGCATGCGGGGTATCCGGGGTGCCCGACCTGTATTCATCCCAATGTGCCGCAGGCGACGATGGACGCTGATGTCGCTCGGTACTACGACACGTGGAAGGGGCTGATCCGAAAGTTCAATGCGGGGAAGGTCAACGGCGAGCAATACATCGCGGCGGGCGCGGCCGGAAACATCTTCGGGTGGCCGGCCGGTGTGCAGCAGGTGTCGCAGTCGGAGGGGCACGGCTACGCGATGTTGATCATCGCCCTCATGGCTGGTCACGATCCGAACGCCAAGGCGGTCTTTGACAGCCTCAATCGCGTGCGCAAGGCGTTTCCCTCCAGCTCGGATCCGCGCCTGATGTCGTGGGTGGTGCCGAACACCGGCGACCCCAGCGTCCAGGCCCAGCCGCCGGCCACCGACGGCGACATGGACATGGGGTACGCGCTGCTCATCGCCGCCGATCAGTGGGGCGACGAGGCCAACAATCACTATCTGGCCGACGCCAAGAGCGTCATCGCCGGCATGGAAGAAAAATTCATCACCAAGGGCAGTGGGCAGTTTTTTCCGCGCCTGAACATCGGCGATCCGACGCACCTCGGATCGGTGGCGCCCGAATCAAAGCCTTACCTGACCCGCCCGTCGGACTACATGGTCGATCACATGCTGGCCTTCGCCAGCGCCACTGGCCACAGTGTCTGGACCGACGTCGCCACCGGGTCGGTCAACATCCTCAAGCAGGTGCGCAACGCCAGCACCGGCCTGGTCCCTGACTTCGTCGTCGACGATCCGCCGGTCGGTTCCAAGACCGGCACCGGCGACGAGGGGCCTTGTTATGACTGCTTCGGCTACAACTCGTGCCGCGTCCCCTGGCGGCAGGCGGTGGCGGTGGCCCATTTCGGCTACGCCGGCTCGCGCGACGTCGACGACAAGATGGTCACCTGGGCCCGAGCCACGTTCAACGACACGCCCTCGACGATGCGCGCGTCGTTTCCCACGAACGGCATGGGCGGAGGCGGCGGCGATCCGGCCTTCACCTCGCCCATGGTCGCCGCCGCCATCACCAGCGCGGCCCACCAGACCTGGCTGGATCGCGGATGGACATACATGAAGGGGACGAACGGCGGCAGCTATTACAGCGGCAGTATCACGCTCCTGTCGATGCTGGCCGTCTCCGGCAACTGGTGGGTTCCCTCCAGCGGTCTGGGAACCTGCCCGCCATAGCTGCCCTCCATAGCCCCAAGTTCTTCCAGTCCGTATACTTACCCCGCTCAAGCGGGGCGGGCCGTCCGCCGATGACTGGCTGAGCCAATCTCGCTTTGGCGGACTTGTCTGTGAAAAAGATTCTTGTCGTCGATGACTCGGAGACCGTGCGTCATCAGGTCCGTCAGGCCCTGGCTGGCGGTAAGTACACGATCGTCGAGTGCAAGGACGGCATCGAGGGTCTTGAAACCATCCGGACCAACGACGATCTGATGCTGGTTCTGTGCGACGTCGACATGCCGCGCATGAACGGTCTCGAGATGGTCACCGAGCTGCAGAGGCTGGGAAATTCCGTGCCCATTCTGATGTTGACCACGGAAGGCGATCCCGCGCTGGTCAAGCGCGCGCGCGAGGCCGGTTGCAAAGGTTGGATCGTCAAACCATTCAAGCCCCAGCTGCTGGCGGTGGCGGTGACGAAGTTCGTTCCGGCCGGCAGCGACGAGTAGAAAGGAAAGCCGCCGTGCTTCTCCGCGACCGGGTCCCTGGCTCTCCCCTGGGGGTTGACGATCCCGACCCGGCGGGCGGTGACAACGACCTTCGCGAAAAGCAGATCGCCGCCCGCATCCAGGCCTCGATCCTTCCCGGGCAGGTCGACATCGAGGGGCTGGAGATCGCCGCCGGCATGCTGCCCACCGAGATGGTTGGCGGCGACTATTACGACATCATCCCCGTCAAAGACGGCTGCTGGATCGCCATCGGCGACGTGGCCGGGCATGGCCTGGCGGCGGGCCTCATCATGCTGATGATTCAAAGCACGCTGCATGGCCTGGTGAAACTTTCGCCCGACGCGCACCCGCGCGAGCTGGTGTCCGCGCTGAACAGCGTTCTTTTCGAGAACGTGCGCCGACGCATGAAGCGCCGCGAGCACGTGACGTTCTGCCTGGTCCGATACTGGCCTGACGGCCGCATCGTGTTCGCCGGCGCCCACGAGGACATCCTCATCAGCCGCGCCAGAGGCGAGGTCGAAGCGCTCACGCCCACCGGAACCTGGCTGGGCGCCATCGAGGACGTGAGCAAATTCACCATCGACAAGGCCGCCCAGCTTCAACCGGGCGACGTCATGCTGCTTTACACCGACGGCGTCATCGAGGCCCGCAACGCAAGCGGCGTCGAGTTCGGCTATGAGACCCTGAAACGGGTCTTCAAGGAGCTGTCGCAGAGCAACCCGACCGCGATCCGAAACGGGATCGTGGATGCCGTTCGCGCGTGGACACCGAACATCGACGACGATCTGACTCTGGTCGCCATCCGGTGCCAGGGCGTATACTGGCCCGAGACGGATACCGACGAGGGTCAATGAACGGACAGACGCCAG
Organism: Myxococcales bacterium; assembly: GCA_034666225.1. Taxonomy (GTDB): domain Bacteria; phylum Myxococcota_A; class Polyangia; order Fen-1088; family Fen-1088; genus DATKEU01. The sequence continues at coordinate 1,846 of JAXDMH010000148.1, read as the reverse complement.
GAACCCCACTCCTGGCTCCCAAGAAGCTGTCGATTCCCAGTTTGCGCCGCCTGCTTCTGGTGGTGCTGACGCTATCGACGATCGCCTACACCACGGGCGTCTTCGTCCTGGTCCAGCGCATCTTCCAGAACTTCGGCCCCGGCGTGGAACAGGACCTGATCTGGAAGACGGTCCGCGGCGGCGAGGAACTGGCCCACGCCGCAGATCTAGGCCTGGCCGTCAAGGATGCCAAGATCGTCGGCGCCAGTTTCGGCGATTACCGTCGCTCGGACGACGTCCTGGGGATCGCCGCCATCGCCGCCGACGGCGCGCTGGTGGCCAGCGCCGGCGAGCTGCCCGAGCCACTGGAAAACCTGTTCTCGGGCCCGGCCGGCATCGTGCGGCGAACGCCGGGATACGTCGTGGCCTGGGCGCCCGCCCTGATCGAGGGGAGCCCGGTCGGCAAGGTGGCCATGATCATCAAGACCCGACGCCTGGTCGAGGCGCAGGCCCTGCTGCGCCGGATGTCGCTGGGCACCGGCGGGGCCGGGATCATCGTCTGGCTGCTGGGTGTGGTGTTCGTGAACTTCTTCACCCGCAGCATCGTCCAGCGCGACAACCAGCTGGCTGAATACGCGTCGGGCCTGGAAGAGAAAGTCGCGCTGCGCACGGCCGAGTTGGATCGCGCCAATGAGGAGATGCGGTTGGTCCTGGACAACGTCCAGCAAGGATTTATCACCGTGTCCCTGGACGGCGTCATGGCCGAAGAACGATCGACGATTGTTGATCGCTGGTTCGGGACGCAGCCAGCTGACCGCAAGTTCTCGACGCTGATTCGTCCCTTTGACAACGGCGCGGCGGACTGGTTCGACGTCGGCTGCGACGGGCTGCGCGACGGGTTCATGCCGCCGGCCGTGGTGCTGGAGCAGTTCCCCAAGCAGCTGACGGTGGGCGGTCACACGCTGCGCCTTTCGTACATCGGCATCGGCGAGGGCGAGTCTCCCCAGCGGCTGCTGATCGTCCTCAGCGATGTCACCGACGAGCTGGCGCGCGAGCGCGTCGAGCGCGACGCCCGCGAGATGACCCGCGCCTTCCAGCAGATCACCGCCGATCGCGTCGGGTTCGAGCAGTTCTTCGCCGAGGCGAACGCCATCGTGAAACAGATCCTGGCCGGCGCCGTCGATCGTAACAGCGAGAAGCGCCTGATCCACACCCTCAAGGGCAACTGCAGGATCTTCGGCATCGATTCGGTGGCGGACAGCTGCCATCACCTCGAGACCAAACTGCAAGACGAGGGGCGCCGCGCCACCGACCTCGAGAGGGCCAGGCTGGCGGCGGACTGGGATCGAACGGCGGGCGTCATCGCCGGCCTCCTCGGCGATCGCCGCAGCGTCATCGAGCTGGACGAGGGCGAGTACCAGGGCCTGCTCAACGCCCTTCGCGGCGGCAAGGCCGGCCCCGAGCTGGTTCGCCTGGTCGAGAGCTGGCGCCTGGAACCGGTATCGTTTCGACTGGCGCGGCTGGCGGCCAAGGCACGCTATGTGGTCAAGCGGCAGGACGATCGGGAGTTGACGGTGCACGTCGACGGGGCCGGCCTGCGGCTGGACGGCGTCGCCTGGTCGCCGTTCTGGACGGCGCTGGTGCACGCCGTGACCAACGCGCTGGATCACGGGATCGAATCGGCGCCGGAGCGTCAGGCGCAGGGAAAACCGCCCGGCGGCAACCTGTGGCTGGCCGCCGAGGCCTGGGGGGATGGCGTGATGAGCTCGGTACGTGATGACGGGCGCGGCATCGACGGGGAGCGCGTGAAGGAGAAGGCCGCCGCCGCGGGGCTGCCCCAGGGGTCGCCCGCCGACCTGGCCGCCGC
>JAXDMH010000147.1:0-4220 GCA_034666225.1 Myxococcales bacterium | reverse complement strand
CGGGCGGACGTGGCTAACGGCGACGGTGCCGATAGCAGCGGCGACTGGATAACCGGCACTTACCTGCTGTCGGGGACGGTCACCAACGCTTGCACCAGACGAGGGACAACAGCCCGCGTGGGCATCGCCGGGCGCCGGCAATGTTCTGTCGACGGCAAGGGCTCTTATTATTTCGATGGCCTTCCCGATGGAAATCTGGCCCTGGTCGCCTTCAAAGAGGGCTACAGACTTTTCGAGGTCGCTGTGTCGATAACCGCCGAGGGGACGATTCAAGACATCGTCCTTCAACCTGACACGCCCGGCGGCTGCGCCGATCCGCTGCCGGCGGACGTCGCCTGTGTGTGCAGCCTGTCAGGCTGTCTTTAGGGAGGTGGGAAGGCGAATGTCGCTGGACGAGACGGCCGCCCTGGTTGCACCCGATTGACGGCCCGAACGCGCGTGCCACTATCCCCGCAGGGAGGCAGACATGGAACGGCGGCAGTTTGGTTCGACGGAACGCCAGGTATCCGTCATCGGTCAGGGCACGTGGCAGATCGATACCCAGGACCGCCGCGCCGCCGTGAACGCCCTTCGCCGGGGACTGGACCTGGGCATGCAGCACATCGACACGGCCGAGATGTACGGCGGCGCTGAAGCGATCGTCGCCGAGGCAATCACCGGTCGGCGAGACGAGGTCTTCCTGGTATCGAAGGTTCTTCCAGAGAACGCCTCCCGGTTGAAGACCATCGTGGCCTGCGGCAAGTCGCTCGCCCGTCTGAAGACCGACAGGCTGGATTGCTACCTCTTGCACTGGCGGGGCGCCTATCCCCTTGAAGAGACCATCGCGGCCTTTGAACAGCTGCGCAACGACGGCATGATCCTCTCGTGGGGCGTCAGCAACTTCGACGTGCCGGATCTTGAAGAAGTGCGCGCCATCGCCGGTGACGGGCGGCTGGCCTGCAACCAGGTCCTGTACCACCTGCAGGAACGGGCCGTCGAGCATCGCGTGCTTCCGTGGTGCCAGCAGAACGGCGTCGCCGTCGTCGGGTACAGCCCGTTTGGACACGGGGATTTTCCGGACCGAAGATCGGCCGAGGGTGGCGTCCTTCATGACATCGCCCAGGCCCACGATGCCACGGCCCGCCAGGTCGCCTTGCGCTTTCTTGTTCGCCAGCCGGCGCTGTTCGCGATTCCCAAGGCGTCGACGCCGGCGCACGCCGCGGAAAATGCCGCCGCCGGCGACCTGACGCTGACAGCGGACGAGCTCGCGCTCATCGACCAGACGTTCCCGCTGGGTCCGCCGCCGCGAGGACTTCCGACGCTGTGACGCCCGCGCAGTCGATTGGTGGTAGATCGGGGGCATGTCCCAAGTGAGCGACACGTCGCCGGTACCGGTGCTGGATCGTGAGCAACTGAAAGCCAAGCTGGCCGCCGGCCAGCCGCCGAAGCTGGTCATGGCCGCCAGCGACTTCGGGTTCCGCGCCAAGCACATCCCCGGCTCCCTGCATTTCGACCCGCACCACGAATCGTATTCGTCGCTGGGCCAGGACGAGGACATCGTCGTCTACTGTTCGAACGTGGACTGCATCGCCAGCCGCGCGCTGATCAAGAAGCTGCGCGAGCGCGGCTATACGAAGGTCAGCCACTATGCCGGCGGTCTGATCGACTGGGAGACGGCGGGCCTGCCCCTCGAGGGCGACTGGGCTGACCCGTCGTCTACCTCCACGCCTTAGGCGGCCACGCGAACCGGCTCGGCGCGCCGGGTCTCCTGCACGCTGGGCGCCGCCCCTTCCAGTTTGCGGGCCGCGGGTCGCAAGGCCCACGAAGCCAGCACCAGTGCCAGCAGCACCGCCGGCGTGGCGATCTTTGCGCCGCCGTCGCCGCTGGCGGCGTGCGAGACGGCGGCCCCGGTCAGGTCGAAGAACATCCCGGCATAGGCCCACTCTTTCAGGCGGGGGAAGCGCGGCGACAGGATGGCCGCGCCGCCCAGCAGCTTCCAGGCGCCCAGCAGCATGGCAAAATAAGCCGGGTAACCGAGATGTTTGATGGTCTCCAACACCGTCGGGGGGCCGGCCATATCGATCACTCCGCCGGCGATGAAAGCCAGGGCCACCAAACCAGTCGTCGTCCAGTACGCGATCGTCTTCGTTCTCATCGAGGGTCTCCTTTGCGGGTACCCAACAAGGATGACCACCAAAGGCACTTGCGACAATGCGTTGACAGTTGGATGGATATGCTACCTTTTGATCCAAATGACCGACCCCCTGGAGACGGCGGAGCTGCTGGCCTTTACCCAGACCGTCGAGGCCAAGTCGCTGTCCCGCGCCGCCGCCGAGCTGCGCGTGCCCCGGGCCACCATCAGCCGCCGCCTGGCCCGCCTGGAGGAACGCCTGTCGACACGCCTCCTGCGCCGGACCACGCGCAGCCTGGTCCTCACCGACGCGGGCGAGGCGCTGTACCGGCACGCGCGCATCGTCCTGGACGCCGTCAGCCACGCCGAGGCCAGCGTGCGCCGCACCGACGACGTCGTGCGCGGCGACCTGCGCATCTCGGCGCCGCCCATGCTGGATCGCAGTTTCCACGACATGTTCAGCGGGTTCGCCCGGCGGTTTCCGTCGGTGCGGCTGCAGGTGCATCTGTCCACCCAGGTGGTCGACCTGGCGCGCGGCGACTACGACGTCGCCATTCGCGCCAGCGACCACATCCAACCGGGCCTGGTGGCGCGCACGCTGGTCCGCGATCCGATGGTGGCGGTGGCTGCGCCGGCTTATCTGGCAGCCAGCGGTGTGCCGCGGGCGATTCGCGATCTGCGCCAGCACCGCTGCCTGATGGGGTTCGCGCGCGGCGAGGTCCCCCAGACGCACTGGACGGCTGGCGGACGCAAGATCCACGTCGACGGCGCCTTCTTCTCGAACGACTTGCTTCTGGTCTGCGCGATGGCGGTGCAGGGACAGGGGATCGCCCTGATGCCGCTGATGCTGGTGCGCAGCTTCATCGAACGCGGGACGCTGGTTCACGTGTTGCCTGGCCTCCTGGGCGGTGAAAGTCACGTCGCCGTCGTCTATCCAGAGCGCGAGTTTGTTCCGCCCCAGGTGCGCGCCTTCGTCGACACCGTGGTCGCCTGGGCCAAGGACGGTCTGGCAAAGGGAATCCCCACCGGCGACGACTGCGAACGGCCGGGCCCACGGCGGAATCAACGGCGCCGCGGACGAACACCGCGCAAACGTGGCGGCGCTTGATGTGATCCAGTATCGGCGCGCCATTTCTTGGAACTGCAGTTCGTCTTCAGACGATGGCCAGGCGCCGATGAACGTGGGACGCTGATCGTGTGACCGATTCGTTCGACACCGGCGGCTTTGGTCGGGTCAGCCGGTGCCGCTACGGTTACATGCTGTCCGATCGCAACGACGTCTTCATCGGCCGCTCGCTGCAGCTTTACGGCGAGTGGGCGCAGTCAGAGCTGGAGCTGCTGGCGCTGATTCTTCACCCGGGCGACGCGGTGATCGATGTCGGCGCCAACCTGGGGACCCACACCGTCTGTTTCGCGCAGAAGGTGGGGCCGACCGGACGCGTGTTCGCCTTTGAACCGCAGCGAATCGTGTTTCAGATGCTGTGCGCGAACGTTGCCCTGAGCGGACTGCTGAATGTCCACGCCGTCAACGCCGGGTTGGCGCGTCAGCCGGGGGCGTTCATGGCGCACGAGGTGGTGGACTATGACCGGCCCGGCAATTTCGGAGCGATCACCTATGACAGGACGACGGCCACCCCAGCCACCACCCCATCCAACACCCCAGCCAAGCTGGCTGGCGAGCCGACGACGTTCATGACGCTGGATCAGCTGCCTCTAGATCGCTGCCGGCTGCTGAAGATCGACGTTGAGGGCATGGAGCTGGAGGTTCTGCAGGGGGGAGCGAATCTGATCAAGACCACCCGCCCCATCATCTATGTGGAGAACAATCATCCGGACAGATCACCGTCGCTGATCGCCCACCTGCTGAGCCTGGACTATCGCCTCTTCTGGCATTACTCGCCTTTTTACAACCCGAAGAATTTCGCCGGCAACCCGGAGAATGTCTTCGACTCCGTCGGCGACATCAACCTCGTCGCCGTCGACGCGGCGCTGGCCCCGGCTTTTCGGTCGTTGCCGGCGGTGTCGGGGCCTGACGACAGCTGGCAGGCGGTGCAGACGCGCACCCAGAAGCGCTAGCATTCCGCCAGCGCGCAGCTAGCCCACGGCTCTC
>JAXDMH010000146.1:0-2562 GCA_034666225.1 Myxococcales bacterium | reverse complement strand
TGCCGCCAGAAGGTCCGCGCGCGCAGCCACTGCCGGACGAATCGGTTGCGCGGGCGGGCCACCTCGGCCGCCGCCAGCCGTCCCGCCACCGCCATCGCCGTCGCCGGACGCGCCGCCGGATCGTGCGCCAGGCAGTCGCCGCACAACCGAGCCAGCTCCTCCTCGACCGGGCTAGCCACCGCCGGCAGCGGCCACTTCATGCTGGTTCCGTCAGAGCGGTTTTGCCATTCGGGTTTTCTGCCGAACAGGATCTCGTGAAGAATGGCGCCCAGCTGCCAGACGTCCGACCGTTGATCGGATCGGCCGCCCATCAGCGCTTCCGGCGGCATGTATGCGGGCGTGCCGCCATGAACCGTGGTGTTGTCGTTGCTTTCGATGGCCAGGCCGAAATCGGACAGCACCAGGCGGCCGTCGTTCATGCGCAGCACGTTCTGCGGAGTGACGTCGCGGTGAATGATGCCGACGGCGTGAATGGCGGCCAGACCGGCACACAGCGCCCGCGCATCAGCCAGGCGCTCTTCCAGCGGGCGATCCACCGAACTGTCGCTGGTCGCCCGCAGCAGCTGGCGCAGGGCGCCCCCCGCGGCCAGTTCCATGGTGACGAACCAGCGCCCGTCGGCGTGCCCGAGATCGAAAACCCGGCAGACGTTGGGATGGCGGATGGCGCGGGCCACGCGCACCTCGCGGGCCAGGCGGTTGATCCAGCTTTTCTCGCGGGCGCGCTCGGGGTGCAGGATCTTGATCGCGATTGGTTCGCCCAGGGCCCGATCCCAGGCGCGAAATACCGAACCGCTACCCCCTTCGCCGATGGCCGCTTCGATCTGATAGCGGCTGTCGATCACCGAGCCGGCCGCCAGACTGGTCGCCGCAGTGACCCGCAACTGCGCCGCGCCAGCACTGACAGTGTGCTCGGGACTGTCGTCGTTTTCAGTGTCGGGACCCAGGGAAGGTGGATCCTGGTGCATGGTGTCGTCTTTTGGTGACTCGCTTTTTCGATCCGGTTGTATACCGCTATCCTACATTTGCATTGTAGATTAGAAAGCCGCGCTCATGGCCTCCCTCAACGACGACGTCAGCCAAACGATACCGCGTCGCAGCGGTACGCGGGACACCCAGCGAATCGGCGTCCTCATGTTGGTCGGCACGCCCGGGACGCCCGACACCTTGCGCGGGGCGCGCGTGGTTCAGCTGGGCGACGGCCTGGAAATTGGTCGCCGGCCGGGAACGCCCGACGGGCGGCGCTCCCTGGCCCTTCCCGATCGCACCGTGTCCAGCCTGCACGCCCGCATCACGCGCATCGCGGGCATCGACAAACAGGAAGCTTACGAACTGGTGGATCTCGGCAGCACCAACGGCAGCTACGTCGACGGCAAGCGCGTCACGGGGCCGGTCACGTTACCGCCGGGCGCGCTGATCTTCGTCGGCTCCCAGGTGATGGTATTTCGCACCGTCACGCCCCTTGAACTGTCCGCCATCGATGAAGACGTCGCCAAGCCGTTCGCGCCGGTGCCGACACTGTCGCCCACTTTGGCGGTCATATGCAGTCGCCTGCGCCGGCTGGCGTCGTCGAACGCAGAGATCTACCTGCTGGGCGAAACCGGCGTGGGCAAGGAAGTGTTCGCGCGCGGTATCCACGCCGCCAGCGGCCGAACGGGGGAGCTGGTGGCCATCAACTGCGCGGCCATCCCGCGCGAGCTGGTGGAGAGCGAGCTGTTCGGCTACGACAAGGGCGCTCACTCGACGGCCCAGACCCGCAAGGTCGGCTTTATCGAAGCGGCCCAGGGCGGAACGCTGTTTCTCGACGAGCTGGGCGAGATGCCGTCCGAGCTGCAACCAAAGCTGTTGCGCTTTCTGCAAGACCGCAAGTTCAGCCCGCTGGGATCGACGCGCGTCATCGAGGCCAACGTGCGGATCATCGCCGCCAGCAGCCGGGCCGCCATGGCCAAGGCCGGCAATGTCCAGGACGCCTTGGTGGGCCGACTGGGCGCGCAGCCCGTGCAATTACCGGCGCTGCGTGACCGCCTGGAAGACGTGGGCCGCCTGGTCGAATTTTTCCTGCGCGACATGCGGGCCCGCGAGACGGCCACGCCGCGGACCTTCGAGACCGAAGCCTTTCACGCTCTTTTTCTCTACGGCTGGCCGCTCAACGTGCGCGAGCTGCAGAAGACCGTCGTCGAGGCCGAGGTCCTGAGCCGCGGGCAAGCGAACATCGGGTTTTCTCACTTGCCCGACGCCATCTCGGCGCTGGTTGAACCGACCGGCGACATCGGACCTTCGTCATTGATCAGCTCGACGCACGATTTCCCCAGCGTGACCGGCGGTGCCGTCCCGGAATCCGCGGACGAGGCCACCACCGCCCGCACCCGGCGCCCGGCCCCCACGCCGGAAGAGCTCACCACGCTGCTGCGCCAGTATCGCGGCAGCGTGGCCCATGTGGCGCGGCACCTGGACCGCCAGTACGCGGTGGTGTGGCGCTGCCTGCAGCGCTATGGCATAAACGCCGACGACTTTCGCCCGCCCGGCGGCGGAAACAGCTAGCGCGCGGCCCCTGCCGCCCGAATG
>JAXDMH010000145.1:0-3323 GCA_034666225.1 Myxococcales bacterium | reverse complement strand
ACGCCACCGTACGAATGTCCGACCAGGATGGTCGGCCCATCCTGCATCGCCAGCACATGCTCGGTGGCGGCGACATCGGCGGCCAGAGAGGTCGTCGGGGTCTGGACCACGCTGACGTGGTAACCGTCGCTCTTCAGCTTGCTGTAAACGGCTTGCCACCCCGAGCCGTCGACAAATCCGCCGTGCACCAGCACCACGTTGTGCACCCTGGCCAATTCGGCCGCTTTCGGCGCACGAGCGTGGTCCGTGTCGCGACCGGTGGTGCCCGCGCCGGCACACCCGTCAACAAGGCCGGCCATCATCATTCCCACCGCGATCTGTCCATTTTTCATGGTCTCTTCCTTTCGTCCGTTGGTGATTGCTACCTGCTCCCTCGGACGCTGTACGGGCGCCGCCCTTACCTGTGTTTCAAAAAAAAGTTTCCGGACCCTCCGGTTAACCTCCCGTTTTGACCGGCCGTCGCGCTGGCTCGCCCGGCTTGACCCTGTCCACGGCATCGCTGAAGCTGACCGCGTGACGATCGATCGCGATTGGATCGCAGCGCTTCGCGGCCCCGATCAGGCGGCCCGTACACGCGCCGGCGCCGACCTCCGCGACTTCCTCAGACGGACCCTGGCAAAGGGATTCGGTCGTCAGCTGGCAGATGCCGATCTCGAGGACATCACCCAAGAGAGCCTGCTGCGCGTGCACCGCAATCTGGACGCCTTCGCCGAGCAAAGTCGGTTCACCACCTGGGCCGCCGCCATCGGCGTCAACCACGCCCTTTCGGAGCTGCGCCGGCGCCGCTATCAACACGTCAGCCTGGAGGAAGCGATCGAACAAGCCGATCTGTCAGGCGACGACGATGAAAGTGAAGCCGACGTCGCGCTTTTGCGGCAGGGGATCGCCGAAGCGCTCACCGATCGACAGCGCGTGGCGATTCAGGCCGCGCTGGGCGGGATGCCCCTCATGGAGCTGGCGCGGCGCGAGGGCGTCAGCCAGGGCGCGGTCTATAAGCTTTTGCACGACGCCCGCCGCCGACTACGCTCGTATCTCGAGGTGAAGGTGAATCGCGCCGGCGGGTCGTTACAGGAGGTCGAATCGTGACCGACAAACAGTCATCCCATCCGTCGTTGCGGCGGCTGCTGGAGACCACCCGAGACGAAGAGCTGGACTGCGATCGCTTTCAAGAGCTGGTGGCATCCTGGATCGACGGGGGCATCACCGATCCCAAGCTTCGCGAGCTGCTGGCGCATCACCAGCAGCAGTGCCCCGAATGCAGCGAGGAGCTGGAGATTCTGCGTCGGGCCCTGGAACCCGACGCCGGTTAACGCCGGCGCCAGCCGCCCGCCTGGCGGCGCGCGTTTCAGGCAGCAGGGCTCTTTAATATGTAATCAGGATGCTTATCTTGCCGGAATGACGTTCGGCTGCGTTTTTGTCGCCTCTCTGGTCGCCATTACGGAGGGGGCGTTTTGAAACCCGCCATCCGGTTGGCCGTCGTTGCTCACAGCGGCAAGACGTTCGGCGGGGGCCTGCCGGAGTTGCGCAAGGTGCTGGCCGGCGCGGGTCATCGCCAGCCGATCTGGTGCGAGGTCTCGAAAAGCAGCAAGGCCAAAAAGGCGGTGCGCCGCGTTTTGAAGAAAGGCGCCAACCTGGTTTTCGTGTGGGGCGGCGACGGCATGGTTCAGAAATGCATCGACCAGCTGGCGGGGACGGAGGTCTCCCTGGCCATCATCCCCGCCGGCACGGCCAATCTGCTGGCCGGCAACCTGGGCATTCCCAAGGACATCGCCCAGGCGGTGCGGGTCGGATTGCACAGCACGCCGCGGACGCTTGACGTCGGTGTGGTGAACGGCGAGCGCTTTGCCGTCATGGCCGGGACCGGCTTCGACGCGCTGATGATGCGCGACGTGGACGCCAATCAGAAAGAGCAGATGGGCCGTCTGGCCTACCTGCGCAGCGGCATCAAGGCCATGCAGGCCAGGCGCGTTCGCGTGAAGATTCGCGTCGACGGCGCGGTCTGGTTCAAGGGCAAGATCAGCTGCGCGCTGCTGGGCAATGTCGGCACCGTCGGTGGTGGCCTGGAGGTCTTCCCCGACGCTTCGCCCACCGACGGAATGATGGAGGTGGGCGTGGTGACCGCCAACAGCCCGTCGCAATGGCTTCGGGTCTTCTCGCGCCTGGCCCTGGGTCGCGTCGACCGCTCGCCCTTCGTGAAGACCACCAGAGGGAAGAAGATCGTCGTCCAGCTGGAGCGCAAGACCCCGTTCGAGCTGGACGGAGGCGCCCGCCCTTCGACCAAGCGCCTCAAGTTCCGCGTCGAGCCGGGCGCCATCAACGTGTGCGCCCCGGCGTCCGTGGTGGCCAATCGTTCGCCGCGCACGAAGACGTCCACGAAGACGTCCACGAAGGTGTCCACGAAGGCGCATACCAAGACGCGCCCGCGGCGCACCGTTTCGCCAACGCCGCGGACCGTGGAGGAGGAACAGGTCCCCGCCGTGCCGACCGAGCGAGCTACCCAGAATGGCGCTCCGTCGGCCGGAGAGCGCCCCTAGGTCTCATGAGGAACCGCGACCACAGGAACCACGACCACAGGAACCACGACCATCGATGAGCACCGCCGGCTGCGTTCGCGAGACCCGGCGTCTGACCGGGGACGATGCCTGGACCACACTGCGGGTCGCGGGCGGAATCAAGTTGGTGCGGGATGCGTTTGTCCGCCTCCGTGCCGCAGACGGGTTCAGTCACGCGCGCTCGCTGGCGTTCGCGATGTCCCTCATCTTCGTGCAGGGATTGATCGCGCTGGTCGGCCTGGCGGTCGCCTGCGGACAGGTTGGGTTCAGCCGCACCGTCTTGGGCGCGATCGGGCACGCGGTGCCGGGGCCGGCGGGGAGCCTGCTTGTCAGGACCTTCGCCCAGGCGCAGAAGGTGGGCCTGGAACACCGCTGGCTGCCGCTGGTGTTCGGCCTCGGTGGGACCATCGTGACGACCACGACGGCGACCGCGCAGCTCACCCGCGGGATCAACCGCCTCTACGGCATCGAGAAGGATGGACCGTTCATCCGCAAGTACGCGCGCGCCCTGTTGCTGGCCGTCCTGGTGCTGGCGGCTTTCGTGGGCGCCGCCGCCGTCCTGACCCTGGGACGCCAGGTCTCGGGAGACGCGGGCAGCGAAGGGAGCCTGGCCTGGCATGTCCTTCGCTGGCCGGTCGCGCTGGCGCTGGCCACCGCGGCCTACGGCGGCATCCTGCACTGGGCGCCGCGCCGCAAGCAACCGCGCTGGTCGTGGCTGGTCTTCGGCGGGTTGATAGGCGTGTCGGGATGGATCGTCGTGACGGTCGCCTT
>JAXDMH010000144.1:0-2714 GCA_034666225.1 Myxococcales bacterium | reverse complement strand
TTCTTCGGTCGCCTCGCCGGCGCGCACGCGGCCCACAGCACCGGGGGCGCGTAGGCGCGGCCGTGACCGGCGTGGCGCACCGAGGCTGTAATTTTGCCGCAAAAGTGCGAGTAAACCTCCGCGGATTTACAGCCTCGCGACGCTCGGGGGCAACCCCGGCCGCAAACCGCTAAACCTGCGCGGGCTCCTTCTTCACGGGGCCGAGCCGCCACTGGCCGCCGCCAAGCAAATGCAGCTCGTGGGCATGGTGCTGCTCGACGGCGCGGCGGTGGCTGACGCTGACCACGACGCAGTCGGGCAGTTCGCTGCGCAGCATCTGGTAGAGCGCGAATTCCAATCCCTCGTCGAGCGCGGACGTGGCCTCGTCGAGGAAGACCGCCTTGGGCTTGGTGAGCAGGATGCGAGCGAAGGCGACGCGCTGCTGCTCGCCGGGGGAGAGCACCTTGGCCCAGTCCCGTTCTTCGTCGAGGCGATCGCAGAGCGGCGCCAGCGCCACCTTCGTCAGCGTGTCCCGCAGGGTGTCGTCGGCGATCTCGTCGGGCGAATTCGGGTAGCACACCACGCCCCGCAGGCTGCCCAGCGGCACGTACGGCATTTGCGACAAGAACATCGTCGCGTTTTCGCCGTCGGGGCGGCACAACGTTCCCGAGGCATACGGCCACAATTCGGCCAGGCTGCGCAGCAGCGTCGTCTTACCGGCGCCCGAGCGCCCAGTGATCACCAGGGTGTCGCCGGTGTCCAGCTGCACGTCAAGCGAGTCGATCAACTGGTCACCCGCGGGCGTGCGCACCTCGACGTTGGCGAGCTCGACGGCCACCTCCTCGCTCGGCTTGACCAACAGCGTCGGCAGCGCACGGCCCCGGGCGTTGGCGTCGACGAGACCGTGCAACCGGATGATCGCGGCGCGGAAGGACGCGAACGCGTCGTAGTTGTTGCGGAAGAACGACAGCGAGTCATGAATGTTGCCGAACGCCGTCGCCGTCTGGCCCACATCGCCGAAGTCGATTTGGCCGGCGAACAACCGCGGCGCCTGAATTACCCAGGGCAACGGGACGATGGTCTGTGACACCGACCAGTTCCACCCGTTGAAGATGATGGTTCGGCGGACGAACTTGCGGTAGTTGGCGATGATCGGGGTGAAGCGCCCCCACAACTGCGCGCGTTCGACCCGCTCGCCCCGATAGAAGCCCACCGCCTCGGCCGCGTCGCGCAACCGCACCAGGGCATAACGAAACGCGGCGTTGAGCTTCTCGTTGTTGAAGCTCAGCGAGATCAGGGGGCGCCCCAGCCACACCGCCACCACCGTCGCGATCAGCACATAAACGAGAACGGTCCAAAACATGGCCCGCGGCAACGTGAAGCCGAAGAGGTTCAGCTCGCCGGACAGGTTCCACAGGATGGCGGCAAACGAAATCACCGAGGCCACCGCGTTGACGGCACCGAACAGCAGGGTGCTCCCCGTGCCGTTGGAAGGGATGTTCGGGGTGCCGCCGGAGTTGGCGGTAAAGATGTCGACGTCCTGCTGGATGCGCTGGTCCGGGTTGTCAATGGTGTTGTCGATGAACAGATCCCGGTAGTAAGCCCTGCCGTCCAGCCAGTCGTCGGTGAGGTGGGCGGTCAGCCACATGCGCCAGGCGATGATGAATCGCTGCGTCAGATAGACGTCCGCGGCGAACCGGATGACATACAGCGCCGCCAGCACCACGAAAATCCCGATGGACATCCAAAAGCCGTGAATCCCAGAGTTTTTGACGGCGTCATTGCCCGCCGCGATGCCCTGCACCGCCTTCTGAACCGACGTGTACAAGTCGTTGCCCTGGTAACTGAGTAGCACGGTGAGGCGCACCGCGAGGAGCACCGACAGCAACAGCACCGCGAGACCCAGCCACGCCTTGACGCTCGCCGCGCCGACGAAGTATCCGCGCGTGATCCGCCAGAACTGCTGGCCCCAGGGTGTCAGGTACCTGAACGCAATGAGCACGGCCAGCAGGCAGACCGCGCCGACGGCCCACGCCATGGCGATCCACCGCACGGAATCAACGAGTGCCGTCGACCAGTCGATCGACGGCTTGAACGGCGTGGGGCCCAACTTCGACGTCTCCTTGTTACCGAGGCATGCAGGAAAGCCTCATGGTGATACTTCCCCGAGAAGGTACCCGAGGGATTGTGGATAGGCTGCCGGCATGAGCATCGACGCTCCGTCCAGCCCGACCGTACATGCCGGCCGGCTCATCGCACGCCGGCTCAAAGCCAGCGGCATCGACACCGTGTTCACGTTATCGGGCGGCCACCTGTTCTCCATCTACGACGGGTGCCGTGACGAGGGTATCCGGCTGATCGACACCCGGCACGAGCAGACCGCGACCTTCGCCGCCGAGGGCTGGTCCAAGGTCACCAGGGTGCCGGGCGTGGCGGCGCTGACCGCGGGCCCGGGCGTGACCAATGGGATGAGCGCGATGGCGGCCGCACAGCAGAATCAATCGCCGCTGGTGGTGCTGGGCGGCCGGGCCCCCGCGCTGCGGTGGGGCATGGGCTCGCTGCAGGAGATCGACCACGTGCCGTTCGTGGCGCCGCTGGCTCGATTCGCCGCTACCGCGCAGTCGGCCGACGACGCCGGCCGGTTGGTCGACGAGGCATTGCGGGCGGCGGTCGGCGCCCCGTCGGGTGTGGGATTCGTCGACTTCCCGATGGACCACGCCTTCTCGATGTCGGAG
>JAXDMH010000143.1:0-9405 GCA_034666225.1 Myxococcales bacterium | reverse complement strand
CACACCCGCGCCTGCGGTTCGCTGCTGACCCAGACCCCCATCCTGTTTTCGACCAACACGGCCACTGTCCGCAACGGCGTCTCGGTCGATCAGATCATCGCCACCGCCGTCGGCCCCATGACCAAGTTTCCGTCGCTGCCGGTGGGCAGCCGGGCCGGCAGCACCACCGGCAACTGCGAGGACGGATTCAGCTGCGCCTACAACAACAACATCTCCTGGTCGGGACCGACCACGCCGCTGACCAAGCAGGTCAACCCGCGCGACATCTTCACGCGCCTGTTCGGCATGGGAACCACCGGCATGCCCACGCCCATGCCCGGCCCGATGACGACCGACAACGGCCCGCTCTATCAAAAGAGCATTCTCGACGTGGTGATGGCCCGGACCGATGCCCTGAAGCAGCGGCTGGGCGCCACCGACAAGAGCAAGCTGGACGAATACTTCACGTCGGTGCGCGAGGTCGAGATGCGCATCGACCGCCTCATCACCATGCCGACTGCGCCGGCGGCGCAGTGCATGCCGGGCGCAGGACCGCCCAACACGCCGACCGCCAGCCTGGCCTTCAAGGATCAGCTTGATCTGATCTCCGACCTCATCGTGCTGGCCTTCCAGTGCGACAGCACGCGCGTGGTGACCTATATGTACGAACACTCGTTCAACGACACCCGCGTGCTGAACTTCCTGCCGGGTGTGACCCAGGGCCACCACCAGATCACCCACAGCAACGCCCCCGAACAAGAGACGCAGATCAACCTCTTCTATTACGAACGCTTCGCCTATCTGCTGGGCAAGCTGAAGGCGGCGCAGGACCCGGGCGGCGGCAGCATCCTGGACAATTCGATCGTGATGATGACCAGCGAGTTCGGCGACGCGCACCTGCACGATCACCGCTCGCTGGCCGTTGTGATGGCGGGCAAGGCGGGCGGCAAGTTCAAGACCGGCCAGCACATCAAGTACACGCCGGCCCCCGGCGCGGCCACGGGCGTCGACGGGCGTGGCAACCGCGACGACACGCAGATCGCCTCGCTTCACCTGACGGTGTTGCACGCCTTCGGGATCAACGATCCCAGCTTTGGCCACGACGACACCGGCCCCATCGCCACCAAGACCCTGCCCGAGATCCAGGCCTGACCGCTAGAGCAACCCCTGGAACGGTCCGCAGGTCGGCTCGTCGCCAAAGCCGGGCGTGGTGTTGCCCATCAGGTTCAAGACGGTGCAGCCCAACCGGTTGAACACCTGTTCGCCGGTGTCTATCACCCGACCACCGGCGGGGATCCCCGCCCCCACCATGCCCAGCAGAACGATGGGAACGTTCAGCTGGCTGTGGTCTCCCCGACCAAGTTCATTCGCCCAGACGATCAGCGTGTTGTCCAGCATGGTACCGGCCCCTTCGGGGATGGCGTTCAGCGCCGTTGCCAGGCGGGCCACGCGGCTGGCGTAGTACTGGTTCATCAGGACCACCCGCTCGGTGTTCGCGGGATCACCGCCGGTGTCGCCGATGTCGTGGTGGGCGACGTCGTCGTGGCAATTCATGTTGATCCCTTGCCACCAGAAATTCCATTTCCCGCCGCCGAAGCCCAGCTGGATGGTCACGATGCGCGTCAGGTCGCAGGCCAGAGCGGCCGCGCCCAGGTCGATCATGTTGTCGACCATCTCGGGAATATAGGCGTCGACGGCCACCTCGGCGTTGGCGTCGCGGGAGGTGAAATCCTTGGGGGCCGCCGGTCGCGTCGCGCAGGCAGGCGGCGCCTTGCCCAGCTGCGTGCTCAGGCGCGCCTCGACATCACGAATGGCGCTGAGGTGATAGTCCAGTTTTTGCCCGTCGTCCTTGCCCAGCCGGGCGGCGACGTCCGACGCGTTCGCCGCCACCGCGTCCAGCACGCTCTGGCGCAGCAAGAGGCGCCGGCGCGAGGGGATCGCCGCGCCGATGTCGGGGAACAGCTTGTGATACGCGCGCAGCGGATCGACCAGCGGGTACTTCAGCGTCGCCGCGCCTCGATAGCAGAAGGAACGCCGATGATCGAAGCCGGGCTTGGGCGTGGGCTCGATGGAAGAAGCCAGCACGGCCAGGGTCAAGGGTTCGCACTTGTTCTGGCTGGCCAGGAGCTGATCCACGGACGGTCCGCCCGCCCAGGGCGAGCCACCTCTCGACACCAGTTTTTCGCCGGTGAACATGCGGGCGAAACCCATGTCGTGCTGGTTGCCGTTGGTCCCATTGGCGTCGTTGGGTACGAAGACGCCCTTGATGAGATTGGACTTGGCGGCCAGGCCGTTGTCCGTACCGTCGGCGGCGTGAAAAAGCGCATCGAGAATCGGCGAGCTCATGAGCGGATTTCCGTCAGCGCCGACGCCGGTCGGCCAAAAATTCGCCTGCTGCGTCCCGTTGTTCTGCATGAAGACCACCAGACGCTTTGGTGGCGCCACGCCTTCCGCGCGCAGCCGGCGCGCCAGCGGGGCCAAGGCTGGAATCGCCGCCAGCGCGGCCAGGGCACGCCGCCGACTGATGGTCCCCGGCGTCCGCGCGCCGCCGCCACCAGTCTTCACGCTCATGGCGCCCCCCCACCGACGGTCGTTCTTTGCACGAACACCGGGCTGGCGACCAGCGACAACAGCGCGTCCGTCATCCGGGCGTCGGCGCCCCAGCCGCGCGATAGCGCATCGAACAGCGCCTGATCCTCGGGGATCTCCACCTGCCCCATGGCGAAACGGTAGATCTGGCGCAGATAACACTGGGGCAATCGTTCACTGTCGACGATGCGCTCGGCCAGCGCGGAGACGCCGCTGTATGGCCCATCGACGTCGCCGCTGCCCACCAGGGCGCCGGTCGGATCGACCGCCACGCCGTTCTCGGTTGTGCGGTACACGCCGGTGCCGTCAAATTCCTCGAAGCCAAAACCGACGCCGTCGATGATCTGGTGACACGAACGACAGAAGGGCGTCGCCTCGTGTTGTTCGAAACGCTGGCGGGTGGTGAGGTGGTCGGCGATCGCCTGGGCGGCCGGGGACGCCGGCGGAACGTTGGCTGGCGGCTGCGGCGGCGGCGCGCACAGGATCCTGTCCAGCAGAAACACGCCGCGCGATACCGGCCCCGAGCTGTCGCTGGCGGCGTGGACCGTGAGGTACCCGGCCCTGGTCAGGATGCCCTTGCGAACCGCCGGATCCAGGGTCACCGCCTGAAAGTCCGTCGACGGCGCGGCGACCCCGTAAAGAGTCCCCAGCGGTTGATCGACGAACGATTGTGTCGACGTGAAGAGGTCGCGCAACGATCCGGCCGGCCCCCACGCAACAGCGTCATAGTAGCGATCCAGCTCGCCCGCCATCGACGCCGCCAGGGCCGGCGTGTACGCGGGATAGACCGCCGGATCCTTGCTGGTGACAGCCAGGCGATCGGTGGCCATCCACTGGTGCAAGAACGCCCGCAGAGTTTCCTGCGCACCAGCCGTGGCCAGCAGGCGGCCCGCCTCGCGCTGCAGATCGTCGGTGGTTCGCAACAGGCCGGCGTCAGCGGCGTCCAGCAGCGCCTGGTCCGGCAGCGTGCCGGTCAAAAGGAACGACAGCTGCGAGGCCACTTCATAGTCGGTGAGGCGCACGACGCCCGGCGCGGGCATCGCCGCCGGATCGGCGTCGCCCAGCTCCTCGCGATACAAGAACTGCGGCGACTGGAGGATGGTCTCCAGCACCAGTTGAATGCCCGCAGACAGCCCGCCGCCGCCTTGCTGTCCCACCGCGAAGATGTCGCGCAGTCGCTGCGTTTCGGCGGCAAAGAGAGGCCGCCGGTAGGCGCGCGCCGGGAACGAGGCGAAGAATGCGTCGGCGCAGGCGTCGTTACCCTGAGTGCCGGGGTCGCACCCGTCCAGAAGCTGCGGCAGCCGCGACGCCACAGCCTGGGCAGCCAGCGCCTCGGCGGCGTTCTGGTACGCCTCGACCTGCTCGGCTTGCACGGTCAAACCGACGGAGCCGTTGTCATAGTCATTGGGGTACGAATCGCGCAAGAACCGATCAGCGGGTCGTGACGTGTCGCCGAGCAGATCGCGGACCACGTTGTTGAACTCGCGATTGCCGAGGCGCCTCAGGCGCCGCGTGTTGGTGAACGTCACCGGTGCCGGCGTTGCCCCGGCAGTGCCCGGCGACGGTGGTTCATTGTCACCAGTGGCGCTGCATTCCACCCCCACCGCCAACAACACCAAACCGAATGTCGCGACACCGCACTTTGACGCGGCTCGGCCCATACTCAAGAGACAGAGTCTATGATGAAGAAACACTTACGCGCACTGATACCGACACTTTTTCAGTGAATAATTCGATGAATGGAACGTCGCGACGTCAGTTGACGCGAAACGGAAGGTTGGCCGTCCCGGCGTGGCCTTTTCCGTCGAGGACATAGACGTACAGACGATAGAGGCCGGCGGTCGTGGGGGCACTGACAGTCAGCGTCGGCGCGCTGCCGGTCTGCGGCGTCCCCACCCGCGCCGGCCGCGACGACGAGCCACCCGACTGCACATCGGTGTCTTGCAGGATCTCCCAGATGAATTTCATCGCGTCCCCGTCGGGTTCGGTGGCGATCACCTGGGCCTGGACCGTCTGCCCGGCCGTCAGCGTGACGCTGGCCTCGGCGCTCTTGCCGTCGATGGCCAGCGCGCTGACGGTCGGCGCCCGGTTGGCCGGCCACCGCCCCGACCAGGAGAACGCCATGGCGTCGACCGTGGGACAGGATTCGCCGCTGAGGGGCAGCGCGGCCAGGTTCTCCAGGAACATGCCGTACCAGGTGGGCGTGCGTTCTTCTTTTTGCGCCCACAGGAAAACATACGAACCCAGCGCCCGATCGCGGTGCGAGACGATGGCCTGGTAACGCTGCTGATAGGCCAGCGCCTTGTCGCCGCTGACCTGTTCGATGGGCATGTTCCAGCTGGTGTTGGTCGATTCCCAGTGGCCGGTCGGACCGAATTCGGTGACGACGTAGGGGCCGGCGAAGTTCGATCCCTTGACCACGCCGTCGACAAACGGCGCCCGTTTGTACGCGTTCACGCCCAGCACGTCGATGTGCGGGGCCCACAGCGCCACGTGATTCATGGCGGTGGCGTTGTCGCCGGCGATCACCGTCATCACCGGGTGGTTGGGATCCTGCTGGTGAATGGTGGTGGCCAGCTCGTCGACGAATTGCCAGGCGGCCTGCGTGTCGGCGCCGAGATTGATCTCGTTGCCCAGCGCCCACATCAACAGCGCCGGGTGATCTTTCACTTGTGACAGCAGGGCCACCACCTCGGCGCGCTTGCCGTTCTTGAAGGTGTCGTTCGTGTACTGGGCCGGGTTGCTGTCAAGGCCGATGCCCAGCAGCAACGTCATCCCGTTGGCCTTGGCGCTGTCCAGCGAACGAGCCGCGCCCGACGAGCTGTAGAGGCGGAGAGAGTTGGCGCCGCTCCGCTGGGCCACATCCAGATGGGCGCCCCCGGCGATGCCATTGATCAAGTACGGCTGCCCGTCGCGCAACAAGGTGAAGGTGCTGCCCTGGTGCTGGATGCTGATGTGACCGGCTCCGGTCAGCGGGCCGCCGGGCGTGCCGGACGCGCCGCCGGTGCCGCCGGACGCGCCGCCCGAGCCGCCAGCAGTGCCGCCCGAGCCGCCGCTACCGCCGGAGATGCCACCAGAGCCACCGCCGCCGCCGCCGGCCGTCGTGAAGGTGAAGCGTTGATTCGTCCCGCCGCCGCAAGCCCATTGCTGGATCAACGCACCGTTGGCCATGCTCACCCCGGCGACGTCCAGGCACTTGCTGCTGCTGACGCTCTGGACCTGAACCTGGGTGCCGGTTGCGGCGTTCAGCTTCCAGTGTTGATTGTCGCCGCCGTGGCAAGCCCATTGCTGGATGCGCGCGCCGTCGAGGAGGCTCATCTTGGTGACGTCCAGACACTTGCCGCTGCTGGCCGAGGCGATCTCCCAGACGCCGCTCCCGGCGCTGCGCAGGTTCCACTGCTGGTTCTTGCTGCCGTCACAATCGCGCTGCTCGATGCCCACCCCGTCTACGAGACCGCCGCCCACCACGTCCAGACACTTGCCCGAACTGACCACGGTGATGACGTCCAGCCCCGCCGAGATCAGTCCGCCAGAAGTATCGTCGCCTTCACCGGACAGATCGCCGCCGACACACGAAACGGCCGCCGAAGCGGCGCAGGCCCCAATCAGGACAATTTTGTTTGGAGATATCAATTCAGACCTTTTGTGGGGGACAGTCTCCGTCCCTGGTGACGGCATCCCCCGCTCCAGCGCGCGAAAAATCGCGCCGCCGCGACGATGCTGAGAGCGCCAGCCCTCCCTACGCAATGGCTGGGCCACCGCTTATGCAACGCCGATATTCAGCCGGGTGGCCGGGCTCTTCCCGGCCGGCTCACCGTGCGAGAGGGGCCGGGGATGGCCCGTGGAAGGGGGCATCGGCCCCCTTCCACGTAGTGAGCGTAGCGAGCGCTCTGCGGAGAGGGAGGGATTCGAACCCTCGATACAGATTTTGGTCCGTATAACGGTTTAGCAAACCGCCGCCTTCGGCCTCTCGGCCACCTCTCCAAACTGCGAGCGGGGTTTTAGCACGGTTCGCTCCCAGACAGACAAGCAATGCTGCAGACATCGACGTCGGCCTCAATTTTGCCGCGTCCGTCCCCTCACCCGCCGAGCCTCCGGCTCGGCGGCCTCTCCCCGCTGGCGCGGGGCGAGGCAAAAAGTCCGACTCGGATCGAAGGCGGGCTCTGCCCGCCGGAGAGTCTGCTGGCCGAGCAGGATCTGCGCCGGCTCTTGTCGCATCCGGGGGGGGCCCGCAGGGGGGTGCAGCAGCACCCTCCCGCGCGAAGAGGAGGAGTAGGGATTCGAACCCTAGGCGCTTTCGCGCTACGGTTTTCAAGACCGTCGCCTTCGACCACTCGGCCACTCCTCCAGTCTGGCAGTGCGGTAATCTACGACAGAAGCCCGGCCGGACCCAACACCCGATGATCCCCATCAGCGACGACAACCCGACCCTGCGCATGCCGGTGGTGACCATTGGCCTTCTGCTGCTGATGGGCGCGGTCTGGATCTTCGGCGAAGGCGCCGGGGTAGATCCGAACCGCCTGTCGATGATGGTCTGCAACCTGGGTCTCGTGCCCGGCGAGATCACCGGGCGCGCCGCCGTCGGCACCGGCATCCCCCTCGGCAACGGGATGGCCTGCATCATCGACCGCGATCCCATCAATTACCTGACGCCGCTGACGTCGATGTTCCTGCACGGCGGCTGGGGGCACATCCTTGGCAACGGGCTTTTCCTGTGGGTCTTCGGCAACAACGTCGAGGACAGCATGGGGCGCTTCCGCTTCCTGATCTTCTACCTGCTGTGCGGCCTGGGCGCGGCCGTCGGCCAAGTCATGGTCAATCCAGCGTCGCCGGTGCCGATGGTGGGCGCCTCGGGCGCCATCGCCGGCGTCCTGGGCGCCTACCTGATCCTTTATCCGCGCGTTCGCGTGAATGTGCTTTTCATCTTCATCATCTTCATCAAGGTCATCCCCGTTCCGGCCTGGGCGATGTTGCTGTGGTGGTTCGGGCTGCAACTGCTGACCGGGCTGCCCCAGCTGTCGTCGGTGCGGCCGGACGTCTCGTCGGGGGTGGCCGTCTTCGCGCACATCGGCGGGTTCATCACCGGCGTCGTCCTGATCAAACTGTTCGAGAATCGAAGCCTGGTCCAGGACCGCACCATCGAACGCCACCGCCGCCACCCCTACAGTCCCTGATCGATGTCGATCGCCGCCGCGTTGCCGCTGCTGACGCTGCTCGCGCAAGGGGCCGACCTCTCCTCGCCGCGCCCGTCCATCGGCGACGCGGCCCCCGCGCTGGCGGTCGACGACGTCGACGGGCAACCGATCGCGCCCCCCACGCTGACCGGTCACATCACCGTCATCGATTTTTTCGCCACCTGGTGCCAGCCCTGCAAACAGGCGCACAAAGATCTGGCTGTCCTGGCGCAAACGTTCGGCGTCGCCGTCACGGTCTTGCTGGTCGACGTGGCCGAGGAGCCGCCCGCCGTACGGCGTTTTCTGGCCGCATCACCCGCCCCCAAAGGAGCGCGTGTGGTCCTGGATCGAAATGGCGCCAACGCCCAGCGCTGGGGACAGGATCGCTTTCCCACCACGTTCGTCGTGAACGGCGCCGGCGTGGTCAGGCACATCAACCGGGGCTGGGGCCCGGGCTATCAGGCCCGCATGGCCCGCTGGATCGGCGCCATGCTCGACGCCCAACGCAGCGGCGGCGCCGCCACGCAACACTGACCGGCGCCCTACTCTTCGCGGATCGCCGGCTGCGGGAAGGGATAACCGCCCGGCTCCGGCGGGCGCGGGCGATCGCCGTCGTCCGGCTTTTCGCCCCCCTCGTCGGCGTTGGGCGAATGTTCGCCGGTCGCGCCGGGCGGCGGCACGGCGCTGGCCACCGGGAACTTGGCTGATTCGTCGCGCCGCTCGCCGCGCTCGCGACGTTCGACCGGTTGGCGCCAGTCGACGGCCACCGACTTCTCTTTCAGGAACTCGTCCGGGTTCGGCAGCAACAATGCCACCCGCAGAACCTCGTCCATGTGGTCGACGGGAACCAGGCGCAGCGTCTTCAGCACGCGCTTGGGGATGTCGCGCAAGTCCTTGGCGTTCTCCTTGGGCATGATCACCGTGGTGATCCCCGACCGGTGCGCGGCCAAGATCTTTTCCTTGAGGCCGCCAATCGCCAGCACCCGACCACGCAGGGTGATCTCGCCGGTCATGGCCACGTCGCGCCTGACCGGCACGCGCAGCAGCGCCGAGACCACGCCCGTGCACATGGTGATCCCCGCCGAGGGACCGTCCTTGGGGATGGCCCCTTCGGGCAGGTGGACGTGGATGTCGGCCCGGCTGTAAAAGTCCCGCTCAAGACCCAGGGACGGCGCCCGCGAGCGCACGTAGCTGAGCGCCGCCTGCGCCGACTCCTGCATGACGTCGCCCAGCTTGCCGGTCAGCACCAGCTTGCCCTTGCCCGCCACGATGGAGACTTCGGTGGCCAGCAGGTCGCCGCCGTACATGGTCACGGCCAGCCCGTTGACGAGACCGATCTCGTCCTCGCCTTCCTTCCGACCATAACGATAACGGTGCGGCCCCAGATAACGAGGCAGGCGCTTGGGCGTGATCTTCACGTCGACCGCCGTGCTGGGCGCGCCCGGCATGGCCGCTGCGGCGCCCGGCACCACCTTCTTGGCCACCACGTCGCGGGCGATCTTGCGGCAGACGGTGGCGATCTCGCGCTCGAGGTTTCGCACCCCCGCTTCCTTCGTGTAGTAGTGGATGACGTCGCGGACGGTGTCCTCGTGAAAATCAACCGCCACGGCGTCGATGCCGTTGTCGCGCTTCTGCTTGGGGATAAGGTACTTCTCCGCGATCG
>JAXDMH010000142.1:0-5615 GCA_034666225.1 Myxococcales bacterium | reverse complement strand
CCAGGCGCGCACCCGGGGTGTCGGCGAACGCCAGGGGCGGCGCGCGAATCGCCAGACCAGCCAGACCACCACGCCGATCCCCAGCACGATGCCCACCTGCCGTCCCACCGGCGTCTTCAGCGCGTGCCCACTGCTGGGCGACGGCGACATCCCCATGCGGCGACCCAGCTTGCGCGCCAGCTCGATCTGCCGGCCGATGTCATAGCCCACCACCCAGCGCGTCCAGAAAAAGTCGATCGAATCGACCAGCTGTCGCAGCCGTCCCCAGCGCATCCCGGCCGGCGCGGACGGCGTGGCGTCGACGCGCACCCAGCCGATCTCGCCCACGTAGGCCTCGGCCCACGAATGGGCGCGGTTGTCGCGCACGGTGATGTAGTGGCCGATGTCGTTCCATTCGCCGCCCAGAAACCCGTTGACGTATCGGCTGGGGATGCCGCTGGCGCGCAGGAGAATGGTGATGGCCGAGGCGAAGTACTCGCAGTGCCCGGCCTTGTTCTGGAACAGGAAATCCTCCAGCGGGTCGACGCCGGGCGGATGGCGGGGGAGGTTGGTGGTGTATTCGTGCGTCGTGCGCAGCCAGTCCATCAGCGCCACCAGCTTGGAGGGCGGGTTGATGCGCCCGGCGGTGATCTGGCGGGCCAGCGCCGTCACCGCGGGGGACAGCGACGACGGCAGCGCCAGATAGTTGTCCAGCACAGCCGGGTCGATGTCGGTCAGCGGCCGGCCGGCCGCCGCGCGCGCCATCGACAGCGAATCGCGCGAGTACGCCACATAGTGCGTGCCGCCGTACGACCGGGCGTCCTCGCTGTCGCTGCCGCCGGTGTCGAGGGGGGCCACCCGCATCGCCACCTCTCCCGACCAGCGGGGCGTCAGCTTCAAGGTCGCAACCGTGCCCAGCTTCGCCGCCGGCAGTTCGATGCCGATGGGGTGATCCAGCGCGAACACCACCGGCACGGAAACGCCCACCACGTCGATCTCCTGACGGACGGCGCCGTGCAGCCAGTCGCTGGGGCGGTGGGTGCCTTCCATGCGCGGCTCGCGGATGGACAGCGCATAGCCTTCGTCCTCGATCACCGTGCGCAGCTCGGGACGGCGCGAGCGCACCCAGTGGCCGCGGTCGTAGGTGTCATAGACGGTGCCGCGCCAGTAAAGGTGTTCGATCTCCCGGTCGCGCGCCTTGTCCGAGGCGACGGCGGCGATGCGGGGGACGGTGGCGCGCAGGGCCACCACCTGGTTGTCGGTCGACAGAATTCCGTATTGCCCCAGCGTCACGTCGTCGGAAAAGCCGATCACGTTACGCGTCGGCCGCGGCCCCCCCAGCACGAACCCGGCGCCGATGCGCGGGACCACGGCGAACGTCGCGACCGACCCGGCGAACACCGTCAGCGCGATGAGGCCGGTGGCCACGAAAAAAGAGCCGCCCACCACGCGCCGCGAATTGAGGATGCGGTTGACGCCCACCTTCTGGCTGGGCGCCTGGGCTGAATGCTTGACGAGATAGTTCTCCTCCATCTCGCGGCGCAGATGGAAGAGGATCAGCGTCCAGGTGGCCAGGACGACATAACCGGCGAAGGCCAGCGCGAACAGAAAGCTCTGCGCCAGCGCCGCGGCCGCCAGCACCAGCAGGAAAGACAGGATGTAGATCTGCAGGTAGTCGCGATTTCCGCGACGGTGAAACAGCTTGAATCCCAGCAGGAACATCACCAGGTTCAGGATCGGCGTCAGGTCGGGCTCGGGCAGTCGCTCCCACAGCCGCCAGGCTGCCAGGCCGAAGAAGGCCAGGGCCAGGAAACGCAGCGGCAGCGACATGCGATCCAGAAACGTGGCGACCGCGCCGCCCGGCTCGGCGAACCAGGAGACGGCGGCGAAGACCACCAGCAGCGCCGCGCCCAGCGGGGGCAGCGCGCTGGAGCTGGCCAGCGTGGCCAGCGCGCTGCCCACCAGCAGATACGAAAACAGCTTGTGCGTGGCCTGAAACCTCACGCGCCGCGCTCCATGGCCTGGGACGCGCGGCTGCTGCGCACCTCGGGCGCTCGTCCGGGGGTGATGCAGATGCAGGGGCCGCCAGCCGCGGCCACGAAATCGTCGCTGGCGTCGGAGGGCATCACCCGTTCGATCAACGCCAGCGCCCGCATGATGCGTGTGCTTTGTCCGGGGCCGCGTGCCGCCGCGATGTGCAGCCCGCGCGCCACGAAGGCCAGTCGATACCCGCGCCGCAGCAGCTCCGCCGAGACCGACGCCGCCACCGACACCGCCGCCTCGAAGATGTCCGGGCTGCCGCCGTCGCTGCTGTTGTCGAACAGTATTGTCGCGGTCAGCCCCTCGTCGTCCTCGTTTTCGCGGACAAAGGGCATGCCCCGCCGGGCGCTGGTCCGCCAGTGGATGTCGCGCGGATCGTCGCCGTGGCGAAAATCGCGCAGGCCGAAGAAATCCCCGCCGCGACTGCGCCAGCGCATGCGCCCGCGTCCGTGCTCGGCGGGCAACCCGCGCAACAGGTTCTCGGGCACCGGGACCAGCGCCGGATAGATGACCAGCTCGGCCGGATCGCTGACATCGCGCGATTTCTGGATCAGCCCAAAGGGAAACTTCGTTGAAAGCCGCAGGCCCGACAGGCGCTGGCGCCCGCGGCGGGGCAACACGTGACGATAGGCGGTCTCCTGCGTGCGGCCCGCCGGCAGCTTGAGAAAATAGCACCGCTTCTCGATGGGCCGTCCGTCCATGAGGTCTTCCACCTCGACCGAGAACGAAGGGATGCGACGCTTGCCGTTGGTGAGGGCGATGCCCATCAGGAACGGCGAGCGGGCGTGAATGGTGGTGGGCGGGCTGCGGCGCACCTCGAGGCCGCGCAGGCACAGCTCGGACAGAACGCCGCTGGCCAGGATGAGGCACAGCATCATGCCCCATACAAGGAACAGAAGATTCAGGCCGGCGTTGATCGCCGCCAGGCCGATCAGCAACGTGGCCATCAGAAACCACCAGCCCTCGCGAGTGGGCGGAAAACGCCGGCGCGGGCGCAGCCAGGAAAGCAGACGGGAAAAAAACGCCCCCAGCCGCAAGCGGCCTTAACCCGGCGCGGGGAGGCGCTCGAGAATCTCGAGCAGGATGCGTTCGGCGTCCTGGCGCGATCGCCCCAGGGAATCGGAGTGCGCGGCGATCACCAGGCGGTGCGCCAGCACCGGCACCGCCAGCGTCTTGAGGTCGTCGGGCAATACATAGTCGCGCCCGTCAGCCAGCGCCGCCGCCCGGGCCGCATTTCGCCAGGACAGCTCGCCACGCGGGGAAACCCCCAGCGCCAGGTGCGGCGATTTGCGGGTCTCGCGCGCCACCGCCACGATGTACTCCGCCAGCTCGCCCTCCAGGTGGACGCGATCCGCCGCATCCTGCAGCGCCCGCACGTCGCCCACGCGCAAGACCGGCGACAGCTGCTCCAGCGTCTCGCCGGCGCGCCCCGGCGCCTCCAGGAGGATGTGCTTCTCGTCTTCCGCCGACGGATAGTCCATGCGAATGCGCAGCAGGAACCGGTCCATCTGCGATTCCGGCAGCGGGTAGGTGCCGTAGTGTTCCTCGGGGTTCTGCGTGGCCACCACCAGGAACGGCGCCTCCAGCGCGTAGGTGCGCCCGTCGACCGAGACCTGGGAGTCGCTCATCGCTTCCAGCAGGGCGCTCTGCGTGCGCGGCGTGGTCCGGTTGATCTCGTCGGCCAGCACCAGGTTGGCAAAGATGGCCCCCCGGTGGAATTCGAATTGGCCGGACTTCTGATCCAGCACCGAGACCCCCACGATGTCCGAGGGGAGAAGGTCGCTGGTGAACTGGATGCGGTGGAACGTCCCCCCGATTGATGTGGCCAGCGCCCGCGCCAGCGTCGTCTTGCCGACCCCCGGGACGTCTTCGATCAACAGGTGCCCGCGCGCCACCAAGGTGGTCACCGCGTGGCGAATCGCCTGTGGTTTCCCCCGGATAACCCGCGCGACATTCGCTTCCAGCGCCGCAATAAGCTCGGCCGGGGTTGTCCCCCGCTCGCGCGCAATAGCCGTGCTCATGTTCGCGTCAGTATACCATCTGATGGCGTGGTACCGGAAAGGGCGGTTTGGTCGGGGGCAGCGGGCCGCGAACGCGCTTGACAGCGCCGGGGCTGGCCGACAGTCTCCCCGATGCTCATGGCCGACGCTGTCGACCGTCAATTGCTGGCGAATCCATTGATCACCGCCCAGCGGATGGAAGCGGGAGCGGTCCTGATGGACGCCGCGACCGGGGAGTGCTTCGAGCTCAATCGCGTCGGGGCCGAGGTGTGGGAACAGATCGCCAGCGGCGGCGACATGACGAAGGTCGTCACGGTCCTGGCCAATCGTTACGGGGTGGCCGAGGCCCGGATCTCGGCAGACATAGCCAAGCTGATCGACGAGATGCTGGCGCGGGGCCTCGTCAGGCTGAAATGACAGCCGCCGAGACCCACGCTCTCGTCGAGATTGATCCGGGTGCCCTGTTGCTGGACCTTCGCTCGGGCCAGCTGTTTCGCCTCAACCAGAGCGCGGCGCTGGTGTGGCGGCATCACCTGGCGGGCGAATCGATCGAAGAGATCGGACGCGTGGTGGCGAAACGCTACGAGATCCCTGAGGCGCGCGCGCGCGGCGACGCCGCGGCCGCCTTGCAGATCTCTGATTTGGCGAGCGTGGAGCCGGCGCCCCCGGAGTTTCAATACCAGCGTTCTTCAGACGGGTACGTGTTTTCTCGGTTGGGAAAGCCGATCTTCCAGATCGACAGGCTCGGACAACAGCTTTCGCGATCGCTCTCGGCCGATCTGGGATACGAAGAAATGCGGGCCTTGCTGGTCAGTGTTGCGCCGAAATTGCTGTCCCTTCGAGGGGAGACGGTGTTGCATGCCTCGGCGGTTGTCGTCGGCGATGGCGTTGTGGTTTTTTCTGGGGCCTCGGGCGCCGGCAAGACCACAACCGCCCGGGCTATGGTAACGGCGGGCGCCAGTCCGGTCTGCGAGGACAAGCTGGTGGTCCGGCTGGGCAAGGCTGGCATCGACGCTGTCTTGAAGACCGAATCCGTCATAGCAGCGTGGGTTGACACCACAGTCGCAGAGCTTGTCGCCGGACGGCCCGCATCGTGCGAAATACTTGCCGACATCTCACGGAGTCCGACGATACCCGTGATTGAGATGGCTTTTCTCAGCGCCGATCGGCGTGCGGACCATTCGTTATCCGCCTACGCATTGGCGCCCGCCGATGCAGCCGCAGCTGTTTTCTCGAATTCGTTCTACGGCTCGGCAGACCCCGACGACTGGAGACGTCAGTTGCTGGTCAGTGCCGCTGTTGCCAGGTACGTGAGCGCTTTTGATCTGACCGTACCTGACGGAATTTCAGGCCTGGTTGAAGCAGCACGGGCCGCGGTCGCGCGCGGTTCGTTGAAAATGCGGGCGTGAGGCGCTACCGCACAGCTCAGCGAAATAGGGGGAGAAGCGGGGGCAGGGTTCGGAGTTTGATCAGAAAGGCGGCTTCGTCGTCCGTGCGCAGATCGCGCTGATCCGCCAGCTCTGCGGCGAGTACCTCCTCCAGCCGTGGCGTGATCGTCGGCAGTCCGATGAGGCTCGGCTCCCATGAACCGCTGGC
>JAXDMH010000141.1:0-9208 GCA_034666225.1 Myxococcales bacterium | reverse complement strand
CCTTGGTATCGCCGTTGGTGTAGTAGACGACGATGTTCTGCGTGCCAGAGACCGACACCCGGACGTTGTTGAAGACGACGCCCGAGGTGCTGTTGATGTTTCCGACGCGGCGACCCTGAGAGCAGTTCGGGCAGGAAACCGGGGCGGCGGCGCCAGACAGCGTGCCGGTCTCGGCCTGGAAGGTCTGGCCGCGCCACACCGTCAGCGGGTGGGTCCAGTTGCGGCCGTCAGCCGGGCAAGAAGACGCGCCGTCGACCTTGCCGTTCGCGCCGCTCATGGTGCACGAGCTGTCGCAGTAACCGCTGTACGGATTCGTGTAGGGCGCGCCGTTCTGATTGACGCCCAGGCGACCGGGAACGGTGTCGTTGAGGACCGTGGCGGCCGTGCAAAAGTGCGCGCGGACCTTGCCCGAGGAGTCGGGGTTGAAGATGTTGCCGAAGAAAGTCCCCTCGCGCGTGGGGTACCACGCGGACTGGCCCCAGCCGACGGCCGTCATGGGCCCCACGATCCACAGCGGGATGTGCGTCCCCGAGGTGTTGATGTGGGCCAGCATGCAAGCCGAGATCGTTTCCTGACAGTCAGTGTCGCAGGCGCCGTTCTTGTATTGCGGCGCCAGCCCGAATCCACCGGCGAAGGTATAGGACGCGCCGAACTGGTCCTGCTTGACCAGCGTGTCGCCCGCGGCCAGCGCGCAGCGCACCAGGTAGCTGACCGTCTGGCGGCCATCGGCGGTGGTCATCGGGCCCGAGGTTGACGGCAGGCCGTTGTACGACGACAGGCCGTTGTACGACGACAGGCCGTTGATGCCCGTCAGGCCGTTGTTCGCGCTCAGCGCGTCCGAGGTGGCTTCGGCACCAGAGGCATCCACGTCGTCCGGCGGCGTGCATCCCAGGACTGCGGCCAGCGCCAGCGCCGTTCCCAACAATCCCACCCGCTGCGTCAACTCGGTCTTCATTGCGATCTCCTTCGGCAACCCGGCCAACTCGAAGAGTCCC
This sequence comes from Myxococcales bacterium, assembly GCA_034666225.1. Lineage (GTDB taxonomy): Bacteria > Myxococcota_A > Polyangia > Fen-1088 > Fen-1088 > DATKEU01. Next base: position 8,213 of record JAXDMH010000141.1, on the reverse strand, counting down.
GTGGCTTTGCGTCCCCCGGTCGCCCGGGGTTTGCGGTTTCGAGAGTTCCGATTCGTTATTCGGAAGACAATAAAGCAGTAACCGTGCCTACGTTTATTTACGACAAAACGTTGGATCTGCGGGCGATGGCCCGGGCAGGCACAGGCTCACCTGTTGCGGCCGGGTCGACAGTTTGTTGTCTGTCTGACTACAGGCGCGCGCTTCGCTTGTGGCGGTCGGCGCGGGTTCCTATGATGCGCGCCGGTCGATTGTGGAGCAGGCGACGATTGTAGATTCTGGTCGGCCGCGGTTCTGGACGCGAGCGGGCGCCGTGCTGGGCGCTGATGCGCCGCTGGCTGTGGTGCTGCTGGCGATGATCGCGCTGGGGCTTTTTTTGCGGGTGTACCACCTGGGCGTCCCGGCGGCGCTGAAGTGGGACGAGCATCATTACGTCGAAACGGCGCGCAGCTATCTGCACCACCAGTACGCCTGGAACGATCACCCGCCGCTGAGCAAGCTGATCATCGCCGCGTTCATGTGGGCGCTGGGTGACGGGCCTGTCGTCTGGCGGCTGCCGTCGCTGTTGTTCGGGTTGATCGACATCGCGCTGGTGGCGGCGCTGGCCGGTCGTCTGTTCGCCAGCCGGCGCGCCGCCTTCATCGCGGCGGCCTTCGTCGCGGCGGACGGCTTCTTCATCGCGTACTCGCGCACGGCGCTGCTGGACGGGATGATCGTGGGGTTCGCCCTGGCGGCCATGCTGTGCGTCCTGTCGGGGCGCACGGTGTGGCACGCGCTGGCGGCGGGCGTGTGCGTGGGCTGCGCGACGTCGTTCAAGCTCAACGGCCTGGTGTTCGTGGCCGCGGCCACGGCGGCCTGTCTTTGCTCGCGTTCCTTGCGGCGCTGGACGCCGGTCCTGTTGCTGGCGGCGGCGCTGGTGTTCTATGCCCAGTGCGCGGTCGCCCTCATCAATGTCGGGCGCTCGGGCAGCATCCTGTCGGTCATCCACGAGAACCGCGAGATGGTGCGCCACCACCTTTCCTATACGGTGGTTCATCCGTACAGCTCGCACTGGTACACCTGGTTTCTGCCGCTGAAACCGATCTTCCTTCGCCGCGACGTCGGCGCCGACGGGTCGGTTCACGCGTTGCTGGCGCTGGGCAATCCGATCTTGTGGTGGGCCGCCACGGCGGCGGTCATCACCGCGGCCGTCGTGGTGATTCGCACCGGGCCTCGGCGCGTCTGGCAACAGCTGACGGAGGGCGCCGGTCCCGCCCCTGCGATTGCGGGTGCCGCGCCGGACAATCAGGCGGGGATGTTCTTCTGGGTGCTGGCCGCCTGGGCCGGGCCCATCGTCTTCTGGATTCCCAGCCTGCGCGATTCCTTCATCTATCACTACATGCCGTCGTACGCGTTCGCGCTGCCACTGCTGGCGGGGTTTGTCGATCGGTTGTACGGCCGGTGGCGGATACCGACGTTGATCGCCATCGTCCTCGTCGCCGAGGCGACGATCATCTACGCGCCGCTGTGGGGCGAGCTGTCCATCTCCGAGGCGGCCATGCGGGCCCGGCTGTTTCCGGGGTGGCGATGAGCGCCGATCGCCGCGCCTGGATCGTGGTGGCGCTGGGCGCGCTGGGCGCGGTGGCGCTGTGGAACTGGCGCGGCACCTGGAACAAGCCGGGGGCGACGATGGAGGCGGCCATCACGTTGGTCACATCCGACCGCGAGGATCTGTCGTGCGGCCTGGACCAGGCGATCGGCTCGCTGCGCTGTCCGTATCAAACGTCGGGCGCGCCGGCGACGCCGCCCGTCGACCGGCGCGATCGGCTGGCCCCGTACATGACCGTGTCGCGCCAGATGCTGCTGGTGCCGGCGCTGTTCGATCAGCCGGCCATCGCCGCCCGCTATCAGCAGGAGCCGCCGGCCGGCGTGCCGCGCCAGCAGCTGCGCCGTTTCGTGGCGCACTGCCGGCTGCGGCTGATCGACACCGTGGATTCGCTGATGGTCCGCTGGGTGCCCAGCGCCACCTGGTCACCCGCCTCCAACGCCTGGGTGGCCCAGCCCACTGACTGCCGCGTCGAGAACTGAAGCGGCAGCCCGCCTCAATTCGCGAAGGGACGCGGGCTGGCGCTTGGTGACAGGAAGGAATCGGTCAGCACGATGTTGGCGATCAACTCTTTCAGGTTGAAGCTGGCAAAGCGAAACGCCGAGTGTGCAGTGGCGATGGAATGGTCATCGGCCGTCGTCAGGTCGCGGCCGAGGGCGAAGTTCAGCCACTGCTGGGTCATGCAATGCTGGGCGCCGTCGTCGCCGGCGATGTCGTTGGCCAGTTCGATCGGCCCATTGAAGACCGCGCCCCCTGCCACGAACTGCGATGACAGGTTTGACACGTCAACCGGCAGGCCGTTGTCGGTGGTGCGGCTGCGGCCGATGGCATCAAAGGTTTCGTAGGCCAGACCGGCCGGATCAATCGCCTGATGGCAGGCCGCGCAGGCAGGGTTGCTTCGGTGCGGGGCCAGAGCCTCGCGCATGGGCACTCCCGGCGGGGGCTAAGTGAGGGGTGGGCCGTGGGCCGGTGGCGCCGGAATCTGCTTGCAAAGCATCTTCACGTCGATGTAACTGCCGCGTGCCGGAACGTTGTTGCGGTTCGCGTTTGAGGTCAATGCCAGCAGCCCAGGCTGCGTGAGCAGGCCCGCTCGCTGCTGGGCATTGAGGGCCACCATTTGCAGGTCGGTTCCCGTCACGCCCGCCACGCCGTAGATCGCCGCCAGCCGCTCGTTGATGAAACTGAACGGCGCGGTGATCAGTTGTTGATACGTCCCGTTCATGGGCAGGGTGACGTTGACACCGAAGGTCTCCGGCTCTTTCGCCATGTCGGCGGCCAGGGCACTGTTGAATTCGGGGAACAGCGCCTGGTCTTTCGTCACAGTGACGATGGCCGGCAGGTTCAGCCACCAGCGGTAGAACGCCCCCACGCCGACGGTGGCGCGCGGGTCGGCCAGCATCTGGCGGGCCGGTCCATAGAGATCTTCGACGGTGGTGAAATGGCCGGCGCTGTCCTGCGACAGGAGATCGGCATCGGGGGCGCCGTTCCAGATGACGCCGGCCATGCGGGTCAAGGCCTCCTTGCCCGAAATCTGGAGCAGACGAGCCTTCCGGTTGATGGAAGGATCCGGGTCGACGACGACGCCGGTGTCTTGACCGCCGGTGACGCCGTCGACGCCCTGGCCGCCGCCTCCGCCGCTGCCGCCGTCGTTGCCGCCCACCAGCAGATGGTCGTTGGGAAGGCAGGCGCCCGCCGCGACCGAGACCGAGAAAGAGAACGCCCAGACCAGATTTTTCTTATTCATCAGTGATGACTCCCGTGTTGTCTGGTGCGCTCAGTGCGGCCAGCTTCCCGCGCCTTACAAAATTATTTTTGACCGAGGTTGCGGCGCGCCTCGGCGGCGAATCGACCGCCCGGAAAGCGGTCCAGATACTCGGCCAGATCATGGGTCGCCCCGCTGGTGTCCCCCAGTCGGGTCCGGCAAACGGCGCGGCCATAGAGGGCACGCTCTGTCAGGCCGATCGGGGCGGCCTGGGCCAGCAGGCGGTCGAAATCGGCGATGGCGCGCGAACAATCGGTGGCGGCGGCCAGCTCGCCGCGGATCACGCGCAGCTCTTGATCCCGCCCTTGCGGTTGCAGGCGCAGCGTCTGCAGCAAGGTCAGCGCGTCGTGATCGCGCCCCAGCATCAGCAGCGCGTCGACGCGCGCCACGTCCGCCTCGTGGTGCAGGTTGCCGTTCGGGAACTGGGTTTGATAAATGTCCAGCGCGACCAACGCGCCGCTGGCGTCTCGCCGTTGCCGCAGGCGGGCCACTGCTTGTCCCAGCAGCCGCGTTTCATAGGCCAGCACCGTGGGCGGCGCCGTCGGCGCCACCGTCGGCGGGGGCACGGTGGCAGGCGTGGCCTGGGCCAGCGGCGCGGCGGGCGGCGCGGGCAGCAACGTGGGCGACGGCGACGGTGACGGCGCCGACGGCTGCCGCGAAGCCGGCGCCGTGCGGGCCACGCTGACCGACGGCTTGGGCCAGTTGGCGGCGCTGAGTTTCGGACGCGGGCGCAACGACCTGGCTTCGGCGATTGGCGCCACTGGCGGCGCCGGCGGTGCCGCGACGGGTGCGGCCGCGGTAGGCTGTGGCTCTGTCGGCGCCACTGCCGGCGCCTCGACAGCGGCTTCGACCACGGCGTTGTCGTCGTCCGCCGGTGACGTCGGTTCGGCCGTCTCTCCCGGCACAGCGGCCGGTCGCGCCCGACGCGGGCGATGCTTGCTGGTGCTGGGATGTCCAGTCGACATTTGCTGCACGGCCGGCGCGGCCGGCCACCAGCGGTGCGCGGTCACCGCCCCGATCACGCCACCGCTGGTCAGCAACATCGCCATCGCGATCGCCCAGCGCAAACCAACCACGGGGCCGCTCCGGCGTGGCATGGGCGCCGGCGCCGCCGTCGCTGCGGGTGTACGTCTGGTCAGGCGGGACAGCACCCGCGCCCGGCTGGCGTCGCTCAGCCCGTCGGGTCGTTCGCTGGCGCGCAACAGCGCCGCCAATCGATCCTCGGGCGTCTCACCGCCGGCCGGCCGCGCCACCCAGCGGCCCGGTCGCAGCGGGGACGTGCGTGCGTCGCCATCGCCGTTGCCGTCGTTGTCGACGCCGACATCAGCGTCTGATGATTTTCTGGTCATGGCTTTTCCTTCGTTTCCCAAGCTATGAATCGCTTCATTGCTTTCCTCCGACCCCGATAAAGACGAATCCAGACGTTGGCCAGCGACGTGCCGGTCAAGGCCGCGATCTGTTCGCCGCTCAACCCCTCCAGCTCGAAAAGAATGATCACCGTGCGGTACTTCTCGCCGATGCCGTCCAGGATCTTGTACAGCGCAGTGCTGGATTCGTGCTGTTCCAGAAGTTCCAGAGCGCCCGGTTGATCGGCGGCTATCTGCGACGAATCATCGCCGCCGCCGAACGGGTCACCACCACGACGGGTGGGCAGCCAGCGCAACCAGCGTCGCCGTCGCCGGCGATCGTGCACCACCCGGAACGTGACTTCGTACAGCCAGGTGGTGATCTTGGCGTCGCCGCGCCATTCGGGCAGGCGGCGCTGCGCGATCAGGAAGACCTCGTGCACGATGTCTTCGATGTCCATGCCGGGGCCGCCCATCCGCTTGGCCCAGACCGCCACGGCATCGGCGTGCTGGCGATAGATGGTCTCGAGATCCAGCGGCTGACCATTCATGACGGCGGCCTTGGTCGCCTTGTCGCCCTGACCGCCGATGCTGGTGACGCTTCCCTGGCCCGCGGCGCGCAGGCGGCGGTCGGTCAGCGGGCGAGATGAAAGCCGGGACGGGGGCATTTTTGGCGCTTACGGTCGTCAGTGGGCCGACCGGCACCAATCTTACATTTTTCGTGGGCGCCTCCGGGACCGGCTCACGGCGGCGCGCAGAAGCTGAGTCCCAGCGCCAGGATGGCCTCGACGCGCGGTAGCGGGACCGACGCACCGCCCGGGTCGTTATAGGCATTTTCTTGCCGCAGCCAGCCCGCCAGGGACAGATCCAGCCAGGGCTGCACCGACCGCCCGCCGAACAGCAGCCGGGCCCCGGCGGCGATCCCCGCGTCGATGCTGGTGGCCTGCCGATTGGGCGAAAAGCCGGTGCCCGAAGCCGTCACGTAGGCGAGCAGGGCATCGCCGTGAAGGTCGAGGCGCAGCGCTGGCCGCGCCGACGTCAGACGCAGCTGCGGGCCCGCACCGATGACCAGCCGCCGCCAGCGCACGGCGCCGGCGCCCAGGGGCAACTCTCTTTCCGTGCCGCCTTGCAGAGACAGTCGCCCACCGAATCCCTGGCCGCCCGGCGTGAGGCTGGCGACGATCAGCGCGCCCAGCGCGGCGCCGCTGTTGCCGCCGCTGGGCGCCAGCGATCCAGACAGCGCCGCGCCGATGTCGAACGCCGATCCGGCGCCCGCGGTTGCGGTCGTCGCTGTCACCACGCCCGCGGGCGCGACTGGCTGACGGGCCGCTGGCATCGACTGGCGAAACTCCGGATGAACGTCGCTCTCCCAGGTCGCGATGATCACCGCCGCCGCGGCCGCCAGATCGGGGCACGGGAATGAACGGGTCAGAGTGCGCTCGCCGATCAGGCCGCCGTCCGGTCGCTGCACGCGGATGCGCAACGCGCCGCTCTGATCGTCGACGCGCGCCAGATCGGGCACGCCGGCCGTCGTCGTCGTCGCCGCGGGCAACAGCTCGGCGACGCGGGCGGCGACGTCGGGAGCCGTGGGACACAGCGAATCGCCCTCGACGGTGATGGCCGGTCCGGCGGACGCCAGCCAGGACCAAAGAAAAGCGAGGGCCATCATGATCGCGCCAGGGTCATCGCCGCCTGGCGCTTTTAACACGCCGGCGCGGTCGCCGGGCGCGGGCAGCCATGTGGACAGCCCTGGCCGGATCGGACATCCTCACGCCCGATTGATGGGCGAGACAGGCAGTTGACCACCGAGTCGGTCCAGGGCGGTGACAGCGCCGGCGACGGTACTGGCGACGGCGACAGCGCCCGCAAGAACGAGGGGGCCAAGGGGCAGGACGTCGCCCACGCCGCGCGCAGCGGCGCCATGCAGGCGCTGACCATCGCCGCGCAGGCCTTGATGACGGTGACGCACGTGCTGCTGGCGCGCCTGTTCGGGCGCACCGTGTTCGGCGCCTACCAGACGTGCCTGGCCATCATGGAGATCCTGACCCGCGGCGGAACCGGCGGGGCGGACAAGGGGATGCTTCGGTACGTGGCAGCGCATCGGGCCAGCGGCGAGCAGGACCTGGTGCACAGCGCCCTGGGGACCGGGCTGCGCGTCTGCGTGGTCATCGCCGGGCTGGCGGTGCTGGGCGTCGAACTGACGGCCGGCCCGCTGGCGCGGCTGGCGCACGAGCCGGCCATGGCCAGCGCGCTGCGGGTGATGGCCCCGGCGGCCATCTTCACCGGGTGCATGTGGGTGCTGGTGCAAGCCAGCCTGGCCAGCAAGATCACGCGCGCCAACTTTCTGGTGCGGGGGCTGGGCGAACCATCGTTCTTCTTCATCGCCGGCCTGACCGCGGCGCTGGCGGGGCGGACACTGGAGAACCTGGCCGTGGCTCATCTGCTGGCGGCCATGGCCACCATGGGGTTGGCGGTGTTCGTGGTGGGCAAGGTGCTGGGTCGGGGCGAATTGCGGGCATCGCTGCGCGCGCCGCGGCTGCGCGGGTTTGTCAGCTTCTCGATTCCGCTGGGCCTGTCCGATCTGATGAACGCCATCCTGCAGCGCACGGACATCGTCATGCTGACCTTGTTCCGGGGACCGACGGCGGCCGGCGTTTACGCCGCCAGCGAGTTCGTCACGCGCGTCATCGCCAACGCGCGCTATGCGTTCGACAGCGTGGCCGCGCCCGTCTTCTCCGAGGCTGTTCACCTGGGGCAAACCGAGCGCCTGCGTGACAACTGGGTGATGATGACCCGCTGGGTGGCCACCGCGTCGGCCCCCATCGCCGTCACGGTGGTGATGTTGCGCGGCGAGCTGCTGTCCCTGTACGGACCCGCGTTTCAGGAAGGAGCCACCGCATTGTGCGTACTGGCGGTCGGTCACCTGATCAATTCGACCTTTGGTCTGGTGGGCTGGATTCTGATGGTCATCGGCCGGTCGCGCGTGGTGCTGGTCGACAATCTGGTGGCGGCCGTGGTCAACATGATCGTCGGCCTGATCTTGATTCCGCGCTTTGGCCTGGCGGGAACCGCGGTGGCGGCGCTGACGGGCGTGACGCTGCTGCAGGTGTTGATGGTGACCGAGGTGTGGTTCTTCCTGGGCGTGCATCCTTTTCATTGGTCGGTGGGCAAGCCATTCGTCAGCGCGCTGCTGGCGCTGGGGATGCAAATGTTGCTGAGCCCTCACCTGCACGGCGCCGCCGTTCGCATTCCGGTTCTGATCGTGGTGGGCCTGGCCGTTTATGTTGGCGGGCTGCTGGCGCTGGGGTTGGCGGCGGAAGATCGACGGGTGGTGAGCGGGGTGGTGGGGCGGGTGCGGGCGTGGTGGGGGCGCACCGGGCGGTTGTAGAGACAGCAAGCGGCGGCGTGTGTGAGGTGGGGCTCCATTCGCTTCGTCGCGGGGGCGGGAGCGGTGGGGTTCCCTCCCGTGCTCAAACACCGAACGGCGCGCGCGCCTTATGGGTTTGCTTGGAGGGGGGACGTA
>JAXDMH010000140.1:0-7130 GCA_034666225.1 Myxococcales bacterium | reverse complement strand
GGGGAGCGACGTGGTGCTGGTGTCGGAGGCGGGCACGCCGTTGGTGTCGGACCCTGGTTTTCGCGTGGTGGCGGCGGCCATCGCGGTCGGGGCGCGCGTGGTTCCTGTGCCGGGCGCGTCGGCGCTGCTGGCGGCGCTGGTGGGCGCCGGTTTGCCGACCGATCGGTTTGTGTTTCTCGGGTTCCCGCCGCGCAAAAGCGGGGCGCGGCGGCGGCTGTTCGAAAGCCTGCGCGCGCTGCCTTTCACGCTGGTGTTCTATGAATCGCCCATGCGCACCGGCGCCGCGCTGGAGGATCTGGCGGCGGTGCTGGGCGGGGCGCGGCCAGCCTGCGTGGCCCGCGAGCTGACCAAGGAGCACGAGGAGTTCGTGCGCGGCACGCTGGCCGACCTGGCCGCGCGCTATCGCGACGATCGGCCGCTGGGCGAAGTCACGCTGGTGGTGGCAGGCATCGACGAGACGGCGACCAACGAGGAGGGCGACGACGACCTGGCGGCGCGCGCCGACGCCTTGCTGGCCGAGGGGCTGTCAGTGCGTGACGTCGCCGATCAGCTGGCGGCAGCCACCGGCCGCCCGCGGCGGGCCATCTACCAGCTGGTGGTGAAAAGGCAGTCGGGCGCGGACTAGGATCCAATCGCAGAATCTTGAAGGGTTGTATTGCCGCGTGAGCGGAAGCGATCATTCGCCAGGTCGGACCGCAGCCCGAGGCCCCGTTGAAGTTCGATGTGATCGTTAGGTGGAAGGGACTCGGGCGAGGACCGAATGGCGCGGCACCAACCGCGCAATCGAAAGGGACAGCGCGATCCGCGCCACGCCTAGCCTGCGGGCGAACGGGCCGACAAAAGTGGCGCGATCACAGGTAGTCGCGGTTCCACCGTCCGGGGTCCTTGACCACAGGTGGACCGCGCCTTTCGGTCCTCACGCCATGCCGCGCGCGGCGTCACAACGTTACGTCGGTCAAGAGAGTGCGGCACGGCGCTGCGGTCCGATCGTTTCAGACCAGCCCTGACGATCAGAGCCAACGCGAATCGGCCGGCGCCAACCAACCTTTCAAATCCCGTGACGAGGTACCGGGAACCCATCGCGGGGGCGCGGGATCAAAACAGAACGGCGCCGTCGATGAACAGCGACCAGATCTCGGTGCCTTCGACCTTGAAGCGGCGGCCGGGCAGGTCGATCTCGTCGCGGTAGATTGGCTTTGCTTCTTTGGGGTCGGCGTAGGTGATGTAGTGAGGCTGGTCCACCGTCAGGCCGAACAGGCCGCGAAAGCGGATGTGCCGGCCGACCTGGACGTTCAGGCCAACGTCGCCGCCGAAGGTGGCATAGGCCTGGGTCTCGGTGACGCCGGGATAAGGATCAGGCTTGCCGTCGCCGTCCAGGTCCTGGTCCAGGCCGGGACGGCATTGCTTGGCATCGGTGGCACAGGTGGACGGCCCCGACAGCGGTTCCCACAGCTCGCTCTGGGCGCGGCCAAAGAAATGCTCCTCGGCGTGGCCGCGAAACTCGATGGTGACGCGCTGGAAGGCTTGCGGGGCTTCCCAGGCGATCTGTTCGAAGCCGATCTGCATGCCGGCCCGCTGCTGAGGAGCGAGGGCGCTGGAGTTGGCGCCTGGATATTGCTGGAAGGGGCCGCCGCTGGTGCGCGCCGGCAACATGTACCAGAACCCAAAGTAGGGATCGAAGGCGCGAAAGCGTTTGGAGATGAACGTCGACCAGATCAGCTGGTGGTACCCCAGGCCGACGCCGCTGTTGGCGCCCGGGTTGGCTGGATCGAACCGCATGTCGCCGCCCACGTCGAACTTGGCGTCGAAGGTCAGGGTCCAGGTCGGTTTGGTGTCGTCGCGGGCCTGGTTCATCGCGGCCCAGGTGAGGCCCAGCCCCAGTGATTCCAGACCGCTGCGATTGGGTCCGCGAAAGACCGTCTTCGCCGGATCCTGAAAGGGGCGGTTGTGTGGGGCATCGAGGCCGTAAGACGTCTTCCCGGCGCCGGACAAGATCCCGTCCCGGAGCAGCGTCGAATTCTGGGCGTTCACGCAGTTGGGGACCGCGCCCGACGGATTGCCCGGAAAAGTGCAGCCACCCGCGCTCTGGTCAAAGTCCAGGCTGCGCGCGTCGTGCAGCACCAGCGGCGCTTCGATGTGCAGGCCCACGTCCCAGAAGACGCCCAGGTCGACGCGCAAGTTGAGGACGTCGCGGGTCTGGATGTACTTGAGGTCCTTGATGAGCTGGATCTGTGACGCCGCGCCGGATTCGGATTCGCGCTTGATATAGGCGCTCTTCGCCTCGTGCAGCCACGAGATCGAGCCGTTGATGTCGACGTGGTGGCCGTCGTCGAAGCCAGAGACGACGCGGGTCACCTCCGCGGCGCGCGCGGGAGCCATTCCCACGAGGGTCAGCAGGGCAGGCAGAGCCAAGCGTCCAAAGCGAGACCACCTCATAGGGAAAAAGTGCGGCGACGATAACACACCGCCGCTTGCTTCGCTCGCTACGTGAGCGTGCCCTAGGTCTCCCGGGCGGTGGTATCTCGCAGGCCGAATTCTTTCATCTTGGTTTGGAGGCTCTTGCGGGAGATCTTCAGTTTGCGGGCGGCCTGGGTGACGTTGCCGCCGGTTTCGTCGAGGGCGCGCTGGATCAGGCCGCGTTCGACGCGTTCGGTTTCGGCGCGAACGGCTTCCTTCAGTGAACCACCGGCGGACGGGATGGTCGTCGACGATGCGGGGGCGATACCGGGCAAGGTGGTCTCGGCAGCAGCAGCGGCGGCGGCGGCGATGATGCCGGCCGCGGTAGGCGGGGCGTGGGGCATCACCTCGGGCGGCAGATCCGATTCGCGGATCTCGGGGCCTTCGCAGAACAGCATGGTTCGTTCCATGACGTTCTCCAGCTCGCGGATGTTGCCAGGCCAGTTGTAGGCGATCAGGCGCTCGATGGCGGCGGGTTGAATCGCCGTGATGTTCTTTTTCAGGCGGTCGTTGAACTTGGCGATGAAGTGACTGGCCAGCAGCGGGACGTCCTCGCGCCGTTCGCGCAGCGGCTGGATGTGAATGGGGACGACGTTCAACCGATAGAACAGATCCTCGCGAAAATCCCCGGTGGCGATCTCCTGCATCAGGTCCCGGTTGGTGGCGGTGATCAGGCGGACGTCGACCTTGATGGTCTTGATGCCGCCCACGCGTTCGAATTCAGATTCTTGCAGGACGCGCAGCAACTTGACCTGCATCTCGACGGGGATCTCGCCGATCTCGTCCAGGAACAACGTCCCGCCGTGGGCCAGCTCGAAGCGACCGGGCTTGGCGCCCACGGCCCCGGTGAAGGCCCCTTTGTCGTACCCGAACAGCTCGGACTCCATCAGCGTCTTGGGGATGGCGGCGCAGTTGATCTTGATGAACGGGCCGTTGTGCCGGGATGAATTGTCGTGCAGGGCGCGGGCGATCAGCTCCTTGCCGGTTCCCGATTCGCCGGTGATGAGGACGGTGGACGGCGTGTTGGCCACCTTTTCCACGACGGCGTAGATCTGCTTGATGGCGGTCGACTGCCCCACCAGGCGGAAGCGCCCGCGCCCGGTCGGCGCCTCGGGCGTGGCGTCGCGGCGGGCCAGCGCATACGTGTTCATGGCCTTGGCCACGATCTGTCGGATCTGTTCCTGTTCGAACGGCTTCTCCAGATAATCGAAGGCGCCCAGTTTCACAGCCTCGACGGCGTTTTCCACCGAGCCGTGGGCGGTGATCATCACCACCGGCACGTCGGGATAATCGGCCGACAGCTTGCGCAGCAGGCCCATCCCGTCGAGACCAGGCATCTTCAGATCGGTGATCACGGTGTGCACGTCGCGGCTCATGCCGGACAGCGCTTCCGTGCCGTTGGCGGCGGTGATGACGTCATAGCCCTCGCGGCGCAGGATCGCCTCGAGGACGCGGCGCATGTTCAGCTCGTCATCGGCGATGAGGACGCGGCGGGGGACGGGGTCGGGAGGGGACACGGTGGGGAGTCTACCCCTTCCGGGATCCGATTGTTGCCGTCGCGCCGCGGGCTGCGGCCGGGACCGGCGGCGGCAGCGCCGGCGGCGTGGGCGCCGGCGTCGACGGCGGGGGCGGCGTGGGGATCCGCGCGGGCGGCGGCATGGGGGGCGGGGGCGGCCCTCTCTTGGTGTCGCCGCTGCGGGTTTCGTTCCGCTCGTGGGCGGCGTACGCGGCGTAGGCGTCCGATTCCACGGGCAAGAGAACGGTGAAGGTCGCCCCCTCGCTGGGCTGCGAGCGGACCTCGATGGTGCCGCCGTGGTTTTCGATGATGCGCTGGCTGATGGGCAGGCCCAGGCCGGTCCCTTTTTCCTTGGTGGTGAAAAAGGGAATGAAGAGGTTGCGCAGATCGCCGGGCGGAATGCCCACGCCGGTGTCGCGGAAGCGCACCTCCAGGAAAGCCGCGGCGGCGCCCCGGCGCGTGGCGCGGCGCAGGCTGGTCGACAGCAGCAGCTGCCCACCCTGGGGCATCGCCTGCAGCGCGTTCAGCGACAGGTTCAAGAAAACTTGTAAGAGCTGCTCGGCGTCGGCGCGCACGGGCGGCAGGCCGTCGGCCAGGCGGCTCACGATCTCGACGGTGCTGTTCTGTTCCTTGGCGATGAGCTGCAGCGTCTTCTTCAGGACCTCGTTCACCTCCAGCGGACGCTGTTCGCCTCGGTAGGGGCGCGCATAGTCCAGGAACTGCGAGACGATCTTGTTCAGCCGGTTCACCTCCTCGACGATGATGTCCAGGAACTCTTTTGTGGAGTCGCCGGTCTGCCCGGCGGCCGGCTGCAGGAACTGGGCGGCGCCCTTGATCGACCCCAGCGGGTTGCGGATCTCGTGGGCCAGACCGGCGGCCATCTGACCCAGCGCCGCCAGACGGTCGCGCTCTTTCATCCGTTCGTAGACCTGCGAGTTCTGCAGCGTCACGCCGATGGTGGTGGCCACGCCGCGGAAGATCTCGATCTCGTCCGACGAATAGGCTTCGCGCAGACGCTCGTCGCGCAAGACCAGCGCGCCCAGCAGCTGATCTTCGCCGCTGAACCCCAGCGCCACCGAACCATTCATCTGTTCCAGCGTGCGCAGCATCAACTGCAGACCTTCGCGCTCTTCGGCGGGAACGGTTCGCCGGGCGGCGATCTCGCGTTCCAGCCCCTCCAGCGAGATGACGCCGCTGCGGCGCAGCCGTTCAAAGAACGACCGGTGGGTGATGGCGTCGAAGCGCCCTTCCGGGCGCGGGCCGACATGGCCGGCCAGCTCGTAACCAGAGCCGTCGGGATCGACCAGATAGATCGACGCGTGGGTGATGCGGCGTGAATCTTCCAGCGCCGACAGGACCCGCGGCACCAGCACGCGCATGTCGATGACGTTGGCCAGATCGGCGCGCAGCGATTCGATGCGCCGGGTGAGCTCGTACTTTTCCTGGAACATCCATCGATTGATGGCCCCCTCCACGCGGCCGCGCAGCGGCTCCACCAGGATGACGATCGCGGTCGACGCCAGCAGCGTGTTGAAGAAGAACAACCCCTGTTCGTCGGGACCCACCCAGCGGACCAGCACGCCGTAGATGAGGGTGAGGATGAAGACCAGCGTCCCCAGCACCACCATGCGCCCCAGCAGCTCGTTCAGATCGAGCAGCCGGTAGCGGACCAGGTTCTGCGACAGGAAGTAGAGATAGATGATGATGAAGACGTTGCCGAAGCTGGGACCGTGGGGGATCGCCTCCAGCACGGCCGAGGTGATGGTGGCGATGCCGCCCACCACCAGGTAAAGCAGGCGCGTCTTCTCAACGCGCGACGGTGTCGCCCGATAGCGCTGGTAGAGATAGAAGACCGACAGGTAAAGCCCGGCGTAGACGTAAGTCAGGAACGCGATGCCGAACCACATCGTGGTGTGCAGCGGCTCGATGAAGCGCGAGAAGCCGAGGACCGTGTAGAAGATACCGGCGCCCACCACGGTCGATCGGCTGAGCGGGGGCGGCCCGGCTTCGTCGCCCAGGAAGGCCTGGAAGAACCGTTGCGCCGTGGCCGGCAACGACACCGCCACCACCAGCGACGCCCAGTAGAAGAAGGCGGCGTCGAAGCGCTTGGCGACGAACGACAGGAAACTGTAAAGCGCGATGTTGAAGGACAGCGTGGCGAACAGGACGTGGGCGCGGCGGCGCGGCTCGCGCAGCAGCACCGAGCCGCCGATGGCGAAGGCGACGATGGCGGCGACCAGGGCGGAGACCGGCTGGATGCTCAAAGCCCGGCGATTTTACTCCCAAACCGCGGATTCGCCCGGCGTCGGGGTTTTTGCCGACGGTGGTGGTGTCTGCTACATTAAAAAGGACTTCAACGGAAACTCCATGGCTGCAGCCGATGTTCATCGGCCCCTTCGGCAGCTTCCTTCCTTTGGATCACTCTCAGGATCGCCCTCATGACCAATAGCGCCGTACTGGTTCTCAACCGCCACTACCAGCCTATTCATGTCACCAGCGCCAAGCGCGCCTTCTCGCTGCTGTACCTGGGCGTGGCGCGCGTTATCGATCCCGAGTTCAAGACCTTCGATTTCGAAAGCTGGGCCCAGCTGTCTACCGAGATGGGGAGGGGCGAGGTCGGCGGCGCCGACGTCATTCAGACGGTCAATCGCGCCATCCGCGTTCCGCGCGTCATCGTGCTGCAGCTTTACGATCGCATCCCCAAGACCAAGGTCCGTTTTTCGCGGCACAACATTTACATGCGCGACGGCAACACCTGCCAGTACTGCGGGCAGGAGCTGCCGCGGTCCGAGCTGAACCTGGACCACGTGGTGCCACGCGCCCAGGGCGGACGCACCACCTGGGAGAACGTCGTCTGCTGCTGCATCGACTGCAACCTGACCAAGGCCGCCCGCACGCCCGACCAGTCGGGCATGAAGCTGCTGAAGACGCCGCTGCGCCCGCGCTGGACCCCCACCTTCCGCACCAACGGCGGCAAGATTCGCTACCGCGAGTGGCTGCCCTTCCTGGGGATCGCCGACGCCTCCTACTGGAACGTCGAACTCAAAGACGACTGAGGGTCGCGCGCGCCGTCAGTGAACCCGGACCCCTCACCCTAACCCTCTCCCCGCAAGCGGGGCGAGGGAATATGAGTGGGTCGCGCGCTTCGCTTTTTCCT
>JAXDMH010000139.1:0-5773 GCA_034666225.1 Myxococcales bacterium | reverse complement strand
CCCTGCGCGCCGGGGCGGCGCCGGCGTTCGACGTGCAGCATTCGGACGAAGCGGACGTGGCCAGCATCGAAGCGCGCCTGCGGCGCGAGGGCGAGCGGCGCGTGACCTTCGCCGTGCGGGCCGCGGGCGTGGCATGGACCACCTGGCTGGGGCTGAAGGACGGCGTCGATCTGTCGTCTTTGGGTTCGCCGGCCCTGCGCGAGCTGGACGTCACCGTGCTGCACGGGGTGCTGCTGGGGCCATTGCTGGGGATCGACGCCGGGGCCATGGCCAAGCAGGCTTACCTGGGTTACACGCACAGCACCGCCGAAGCGCTGGGCGCCGTGGCCTCGGGACAGGCGCAAGGGGCGTTCTTCATGAACGCCACGCCCGTCGAAGACGTTCTGCTGGCCTGCGAGGAAGGATCGATCCTGCCCCAGAAATCGACCTATTTTCAGCCCAAGCTGGCCACCGGCCTTGTCATGAATCGAGTCGATCCCGATGCGGATGTCACTGGCGCCTGACGGAATCGACGGCGCCGAGTTCACGGCCGACACGCTGTTGCGCGGTCGGATCACCTTGCTGCAGCCGGCGCGCGGATTTCGTTCCAGCCTGGATCCCGTGCTGCTGGCCGGGTTCCTGGGGCCGCCGTTCGGGCGCGTGCTGGACATCGGCTGCGGCACGGGCGCGGTGGCCTTCTTGCTGATGGCCCGTGATCCGGCAGCCACCGGTGTCGGGGTCGAGCTGCAGCCGCGCCTGGCCACGCTGGCCCGCGCCGCTGCCGCCCGCAACGGTTTCGCCGACAGGCTGGCGATCGTCGAGGGCGACGTGCGCGGCAAGGAAACCGCCTGGCCGGCGTCGTCGTTCGATCTGGTGGCGACCAATCCGCCGTTTCGGCTGGTGACGGACGGCCATACTTCGCCTGACGAGGAACGGGCCCGCGCCCACCACGAGATCACGTTGACGCTGCCGCAATGGGTGGCCATCGCGGCGCGCGTGGTCCGACCGGACGGGCGCGTCGCTGTCGTGTTCGCCGCCGAGCGCCTGGTCGAGCTGCTGGGTGTGATGCAAGGGCAGGGGCTGCATCCGGCCCGGCTGCGTCTGGTCCATCCCGAGCTTGGTCGCCCGGCCACGCGCGTCCTGGTCGAGGCGCGCCGCGCGGTTCGACGGCCGCTGGTCATCGAAGCGCCGCTGGTGATCGCCGGCGCCGATGGGCAGCGATACTCCGACGATGTGGCCCGCATGCTGGGCGATCGCTGAGGAGACTGCGGTGCTAGTCTGGGGCGATGCGCATCGCCCAGCTGGTCGGGGTCCGTCAGTTCCGTCTGGTCGAAGAGCAAACGCCGGAGCCCGCGCCGGGCGAGGTGCAGGTCCAGGTGCAAGCGGTCGGCGTCTGCGGATCGGACATGCACTCGTACGCCGAGGGCGCCATCGGCGACACCGCGGTGGCGTACCCGACGGTGCTGGGGCACGAGCCCGCGGGCGTGGTCGCCAAGGTGGGCGCCGGCGTCACCGGCTGGAGCGTCGGCGACAGAGCCGCCTTTGAACCGTCGCTGTTCTGTTACCACTGCACGTACTGCCTGCGCGGCCGCCAGAACCTGTGCACGTCGATGCGCTTTCTCAGCACGCCAGGCGGCGATCCGGGTTTCTTTCGCGACCGGGTGAATTTGCCCGCGGCCAATCTGCTGGCGCTTCCGGCGTCGCTGTCGGTGGCCGAGGGCGCGCTGGTCGAGCCGCTGTCGATCGCGCTGCACTCGATGAAGCTGGCGGCGCCGGTTCTGGGCGAAACCGCGGCCGTCTTCGGCGCGGGGCCCATCGGCCTCCTGACCATCGCCGCGCTGATGGCGGCGGGCGTTCGCCGCGTCTGGGCCGTCGAGCTGCTGCCCCACCGGCGCGCCCTGGCCACGGCGATGGGCGCCGACGCCGTGCTGGATCCCAGGGCGGTCGATGCGGCCGCCACCATCGCGCGCGAGAGCGGCGGCCTGGGCGTCAGCATGGTCTACGACTGCGCCACCAAGACCGACAGCACCGAACAGAGCCTGCGCGCCGCTGCCCCTGGCGGCCGTGTGGTGCTGACCGGCATCCCGTCAGAGTCAAGGGTCAGCTTCGACGTTCATCTGTGGCGCCGCAAAGAGCTGGCCATCATGCAAGTGCGCCGCTCCAACGACGAGATGCCCGCCGCCCGCGACCTGCTCGCCCAACAAAGCCGCCTGTTCGCCCCGCTGATCACCCACGAGCGCCCCATCGAAGATATCGCGGCCGCGTTTGCGTTGATCGATCGCTACGAAGACGGCGTGGGAAAGTTGCTTCTGACCTTTTGATCGGGCCCCCCATCCCTGCCTCTCCCGCGGCCGCGGGAGAGGCCGCCTGCCGAAGGCAGCGGGTGAGGGCCAGGGGTCGCGCGCGCCGCAGAATCCGGACCCTCACCCGCCGCCTGCGGCGTCGACCTCGCCCGCTTCGCGGGCGAGGTGCAGAGGGGGACGAGCGCCTAGGTCTCTCCGGCGGGCGAGGTGCAGAGGGGGGGACGAGCGCCGCCTAGCTTTTCCCGGCGGGCGGCGTGGGCGTCGAAGGTGAAGCCGGCGCTGATTCTTTCAGCGCGTCGTCGATGGGCGGCAGATCGTCCAGGTTGGGGACCAGCGTGATTTCGATGCGGCGGTTCTTCGCCTTGTTCACCGCCGTGTCGTTAGCCGCCACCGGGGATTGATCGGCGTAACCAGCCGCCGAGAGGCGCTTTGGTTCCATGCCGCTGCCAATCATGAAGTTCACCACCTCGACCGCGCGCGCCGTCGACAGATCCCAGTTGGAACGAAAGCGGGCTGACTTGATCGGGATGTTGTCGGTGTGGCCGGCCACCTGGAAATTGCGGTTGGGAATGTCCTTCAGCACCGTGGTGACGGTGCGCAGGGCCTCCTGGCCTTCCTTCTTCAGCTCGGTCTTGCCGGGGTCGAACAGGATCTGATCGCCCAGGCGCACGATCATCCGGTTGTCGCGCAGCTCGACCTGCAGCTTGCCGGCGTCGGTCAGCGTCTTGAACTGCGCCACCAGCTTGCGGAACTGCGCGGCGCGCGCCTCGGCCAGCGCCTGCGCCTTGCGCAGCTCTTCCATGCGCTTGCGGGCCTGCTCCAGCTCGCCGCCCATGGTGCCGCGCTCGCCCTCCAGGCGTGTAACGTCCTGGCCCAGCGATTCCAATTTTTTCGACAGCACCAGGATGCGCGCGTCGCGCGTGTCGGCGTCCTTGGTGTGGGCGGCGATCTCACGATCCAGCGCGGCCTGCGTCTCGGCCAGCTTCTGCTTCTGGGCGTCGCGATCTTTCACGGCCGCGTTGTAGATCTCTTTGTCGACGCCGCAAGCGCCGGCGCCGACGGCGGCCGTCGCCACGGCGAGGGCCAGCGCCAGCAGGCGGGCAGGGACGGGGGGGATCCTCAGGGTCATTTCGGGGCTCCTTTTCCGCTGGTGCGGGTCATGGTGCGGGCCGCGCCGCTGCCGTACACGCGGTCCAGGATGGCGTCCAGCTGGCGCGCCGGCACGGGATTGACGCTGCCTTCGAAATCCCATCCCAGCTGGGCGGTCAGGCGCGTTCGCGTCGCCTCGCGCGGATGCCCCAGTCGATGCAGCAGCGCCGCGCGGTCGGCAATCTCGCTTTCGTACATGGCCTCGCGTTTGGCCTTCAACGTGCGGACGTGTTCCGGGTTGCGCTTCGGCTCCATCCAATCGAATGGCGGCATGGTGGCACTTTATCCTGATCGTCGGGGGCGGCGTCCACTTCGTCGGTCTATTTCTTTCCGTCGCCCGATCTTCCGTCGCGCGGTTTTCCTTCCAGGGCCAGCTTGGCCGCATCCCACATCTGGTCTTGCTCTTCGGCGTCGGCGTCGGAGACGGCGCGCCCCTGCGCGGCCAGCGCGGCTTCGATGTGGCCAAAGCGGGCAGCGAACCGATCGGTGGCGGCGCGCAAGGCTGATTCCGCGTCGATGCCCAGCTTCCGGGACAGGTTGGCCACCGCCAGCAACGTGTCGCCCAGCTCGTGCTCCATGGCGGCGCGATCATCGGCGCGCCAGGCTTCGTCCAGCTCGGCCAGCTCTTCGTTGATCTTGGCGCGGGGCCCAGCGGCGTCCGGCCAGTCAAAGCCGACGGCGCCCGCCTTTTCGCCGGCGCGCGTGGCGCGCAGCAGAGCGGGGGCGCTGGCCGGGATGCCGTCCAGGGCGCCATGCTTTCCCTTCTCCGCCTTCTCGGTGGCCTTCAGCTTGGCCCAGTTGGACAGCACGTCCTCGGCGTTCTTGGCCACCACCTCACCGAAGACGTGCGGGTGCCGCCGCACCAGCTTGGTGACGATGCCGCGCGCGACGTCGTCGATCCCGAAGGCCCCCTCGGCGTGGCGCAGCTCTGACTGAAAGGCGATCTGCAACAGCAGATCGCCCAGCTCTTCGCGGTGGTCCTCGACGTTGCCGGCGGCGATGGCGTCGACCACCTCGTAGGTCTCCTCGACCAGATAAGGGACCAGCGTGGCCAGCGTCTGCTCGCGATCCCAGGGGCAACCGCCCGGGGCCAGCAGGCGCTGCATCAGTCCGACCAGCTTGATCACCTCGGCGCCGGTTTGTTTGCCGGGCAGCGGCGTCAGGTCGGGCAGGGGAGCCTTGTTCGTCGTGGTCGGCGTGGGCGGCGTGGACACGGCGGCAGTCTACACGTTGAACCGACGGTGCCTGCGTGCTATCTCCAGAACAGAGTCGCGCATTTGGGCATCGACAAATCCAGCATGACCAGCCCGCCAGGTCAGCGCGCCGATCAGGACGAAACGACCGCGGTCGATCTGGTCACCGAGCGGTTGGTCCTGGATGACAACGGCGTGGCCCTGTCGCTGTACGGCGAGCGCAACGCCAACCTGAAATTGATCGAGCGCCAGACCGGCGTCCAGGTGCACAGCCGCGGCAACGAGCTGACCATGGTCGGCCCGGGCGACAGCGTCGCCGTCGCCCGCCGGCTGATCGAACAGCTTTATTCCATGGCCCGCAGTGGCTCGCCCATCAGCCCCGAAGACATCGGACGCGCCGCCATCGCCCTGCGCGCCGACGCCGGCGTCGATCTGCGCGACGTCTTCACCGACACCATCCTGGTCGCCGGCCGGGCGCGCCCCATCGCCCCCAAAGGGCTGGCCCAGAAACGATACGTCGACGCCATCCGCGAATTCGACATCGTCTTTGGCATCGGTCCGGCCGGCACGGGCAAGACCTATCTGGCCATGGCCCTGGCCGTGCGCGCGTTGATGGAGAAACAGGTCAAGCGCATCGTGCTGACCCGTCCCGCGGTCGAGGCCGGCGAGCGCCTGGGTTTTCTGCCCGGCAGCATGGAAGAGAAGGTGTCGCCCTACCTGCGCCCGCTTTACGACGCCCTTCACGACATGATGGATTTCGAGAAGGCCGATCAGCTGCTGGCCCGGGGTCTCATCGAGGTGGCGCCCATCGCCTTCATGCGCGGGCGGACGTTGAACGACGCCTTCGTCATCCTGGACGAGGCGCAGAACACCACCGGTGAACAGATGAAAATGTTTTTGACCCGGCTCGGCTTCGAGTCGAAGGCGGTCATCACCGGCGACGTCACGCAGATCGACCTTCCCGACAACCGCCGCTCCGGGTTGACCGAGGCGCAAAATCTGTTGTCGGGGATCGAAGGCATCGCCTTCCGCTATTTCACCGAGGTGGACGTGGTGCGGCACCCGCTGGTGCAGAAGATCATAAAAGCCTACGACCGCGCCGGCAGCGAGCGCAGCATTGATCGACAAGATCGACAGGATCGAAACGAC
>JAXDMH010000138.1:0-15255 GCA_034666225.1 Myxococcales bacterium | reverse complement strand
TCTCCTGCGGAAGCAAGGCCACACCCCTCCCGTTGGCGACGCCGGACCTCCAACGCCTCCTCCCGTTCCCCCGCCAGCGCAAAAATGTGTGAAGGAATTGCCGCCGCCCCCGAGCGATGAGCAATGCCCAGCCGCCGGGACGGCCTGTCCGAATGGATTGCCACCTCTGTTGCCGTGTAAGCAGGGCAACCTCAATGCCTTCATGTCCTGCGACGGTCCGCCTGCCGCAAGAACTTGGCGCCGCGATATGATCGAATGTCCGCCGCCACCGCCGCCAGAGTGTGTAAAAGACCTGCCGCCGCCGCCGACCGACGCGCAGTGTCCAGCCGCTGGTTCTTCCTGCCCGAATGGATTGCCACCTCTCTTGCCGTGCAAGTTAGGCGACCGTGATGCCTTCATGTCCTGCGACGGCCCTTCGGTCTGGCGCCTCGCCTACCTCGCGTGTCACTAACCACCAACCGGAACGGCTCGCCGATCGCGGGCCGTTCCGCTGGTCAACGTTTCCGGGTTATCGCTCCGATCCGAAGGCGGGTTGTCCGCACATCAAGCGACCACGGACATTCGCTTGCCAGGCGACGGTTGTCGCCGCCCGAGAGATTGCATCGGTGTTGACGCCGCTTGCGCGCCCGGTTTTGCGGTCGGTTGATGTGGGCACGCGCCTTGCTGAAAACGCGCGCTATGAAAATACCCGCCTGCCCGCGCCCGCCGAGCGCCGCCGCCCTCTCTCTCGCCGTGCTGGCGACGCTGACGTTCGGTTGCCTCAAGTCCGATAGTCGAAGCAGCTCCCGTGGAACGCCGCCGGCCACCGAGCGGCAGAAGCTGCCGGGAGAGATCGCCCCGGGTTACCTGGCCGTCGATCGGGTGGCGACCATGGCCCAGGCCTCGGTGGCTCAGCCGCCGCCGCCCCTGGTCACCGTCGATCCGCCGCTGCTGGAGCCGACGCAGCCCGAGAGCGTTGTGCCCGCCATTGAATCCGAGCGCTGAAGAAAGTCGCCATGAACAAGACCATCGCCTCGCTGCTTGCGCTCGCCTTTTCCGTCTTTGTCCCCTGCTTCGTCCCCGTGGCGCTGGCAGCGGATTCCTCCGTCGCTCGTCCCTGGACCCAGAAGCCAGTGGAGGGCTTGACCCCCGGCGCCGACGCGCCCGTCGATCTGCACAACGGATCGTTCCATCACGCCATCGACATCGATGTTCCGGATTTTCGCGACCTGGAACCGGATGCGAACCTTGCCTTCGACAGCTCGGCCGGCAATGGCTTTGCCGGCGTGGGCTGGTCGGTGACCGGGTTCAGCGCCATCGAACGGGTGGCCGCGTCGGGCCGTGGCAGCCGGAGCTGCACGGCGGCGGATTCGTATGTGCTGGACGGCGAGCCGCTGGTGGCATGCACGGCGCTGGGCGGCACCCACTGCACCAAGAGCCAGAGCTTTCGCCGTATCCGCTTCGACGCCGCCGCCGACCGGTGGACGATCTGGGACAAGAACGGGACGAAGAGCACCTATGACAAGACCTTCGAGGTCAATGGTTGCCAGTTTCGCTATGGCCTGACCGCGGTCGAGGACACCAAGGGGAACAAGGTCAGCTACAGCTGGTTCACCGACGACACCGACGGCGGGGTCCACAAGGAGGTCTATCCGGCGTCGATCAGCTACAACGGCGCGACCGTCACCTTCTTTCGCGAGCTGCGCCCCGATCCCGTCACCTACGGGAACGGCTTTGACTGGTCGGTGCAGCGTTACCGGCTGAAATCGGTGCTGGTCAGCGTGCGCAGCACAGGCGCCGCCGGCGGCGGGATCACCCAGAACCTGCGCGCGTACCAACTGGCCTACAGCACCAGCCCCACCACCGGCCGCTCGCGCTTGATCAGCGTGGCGCAGCTGGGCCGCGACGTCGCGATCGATGGCGCGGGCAGCATCACCGCGGGCGCCGTGCTCACCAAGCAGACCTTCAGCTATGCGGGCGGCAGCGTCGGGTTCGCGCAGGAGATCGCCTCGAGCAGCTTCTCCGACGCCCTCGGGTGGGCCGACATCACCAACTACTCGACCATCCAGACTCCGGACATCGACGGCGATGGCAAGGCCGACATCTGCGGGCGCGCCAACATCGGGATCTATTGTTACCGCAGCACGGGCCAGAGCTGGACGGCCTTCGCGGGCATCCAGGGATCGCCGGCGCTGGCGGACGCTCAGGGGTGGAACAAGCCGCAGTACTACAGCAGCATTCAATTTCCTGATCTCAACGGCGACGGCAAGGCCGATCTGTGCGCGCGCGGCGTGGCCGGGCTGGACTGCTGGCTGAACGACGGCGCCGGCAGCCCGTCCTTCTCTCATCGGCTGGCCCGCGCCACCGAATACGCGGACGCCTCGGGCTGGAACGACGTGAAGTACTACTCGACGATCCGTTACGCCGACATCAACGGCGACGGCAAGGACGACATCTGCGCGCGCGGCGTGGCCGGTATTTCATGCCGGGTGATGGGCGCGGATGGCTGGGGCGCGCGCGTCGACGGACCTGACTGGACCAACGCCAAGGGCTGGACCGATCCCAGCAACTACAGCACCATCCAGTTCGCCGACATCAACGGAGACGGCAAGTCCGACGTCTGCGCCCGGGCCAACAACGGCATCCAGTGCCACCTGTCGACCGGCACCGGCTTTGGCGCCCAGGCCTGGGTGGGACCGGCCTGGTCCGACGCCAACGGCTGGGCCGACGTCAAGTACTACAGCACCATCCGTTTTCCCGATATCAACGGCGACGGCAAGGCCGACATCTGCGCCCGGTCCAAGGACGGCGTCATCTGCCACCTGGCCATCGGTTCGGCCCGGGTCAAGGACACCTTCTACGCGTTCAACACCATCGCCATCAGCACGGGACAGATGTCGAACGCCTCGGGGTTCGATGATCCGAAGTACTACCAGACGATGCAGTTCACCGACATCAACGGCGACGGGCGGCAGGACCTGTGCTTTCGCACGGCGGCCGGCATCAACTGCCACCGCTCGAACGGCGGCTCGTTTGTGTCCGCTGTCTCTGCCAGCCCGCCCTGGTCGGACGCCCTGGGCTGGGGCGACGTGGCCAACTACTCCACCATCCGCTTCGTCGATCTCGACGGCGACGGCAAGGCCGACATCCTGGCGCGATCCAACAACGGCCTGCGCGCGCACAAGACCGTGGGCGACGGGCCAGAGCGTCTGACCGCCATCACCAACAACGGTCTCGGGGGCAGCGTCAACGTCACCTATGCGCCGTCGTCGCAGTTCAAGAACGTGAACAACCCGCCCATCGACTGGGTGGTGACGGCCACGACCGTGGACGACGGCCGCGGCCATCGCTCGACCAGCAGCTTCAGCTATGAGGGGGGGCAGTTCGATCGGGCGAACCAGCGCGCGCTTGGTTTCCGTTACGTCAAGCAGACCCTCCCGGCCCTGGGCAACGAGACGGCGGCGCCCGTTGAAGAGCGGTGGTTCATGCAGCAACCCTACGCCTGCGTGGGAGAGGTCGACTACCTCAAGCGCTCCACCGGCGCGGGGCGGCTGCTGAAGTACAGCCAGCACGTCTACCAGACGGCCGGCACGGACGCGGGCCCCTTCACCTGCTTGCTCGATCAGAAGTCGGATCACATCTACGACGCCAGCGGGAACAGCACCTGCACCGCCCAGGACAACACGCACTGCAAGCGGACCGACGTCAACTATGACTATGACAGTTACGGCAACGTCACCCTGAGCTACGACTACGGCGACTACTTCAGCGCCAGCGACGACACCACCAAGGAGACGTTCTTCACGCTCAACCTCACCAGCTACATCGTCGGCACCGCGATGGTCGAGCGGCTGCACCCCGGCATCGGAACCGCCGCGCCGATGATCGAGGAGTCGCGCACCTTCTATGACGGCGCGACCGCGCTGGAGACGCCGCCGCTGGCTGGCCTGCCCACCATGACCCAGCAATGGGTCTCCAGCATCGGCGGGCCGATGCCGGCGCCGGCGTACACCACCCGCAAGAAGGGGTTCGACGCCTTCGGAAATGTCGTGTGGGAAGAGGACACCCTGGGCAACCGCACCACCCATCGCTACGACGCCGTATTTCACCAGTTCGTCGAAGGCAACACCAACCCGCTGGGCCAGAGCACCAGCGCCACCTGGGACACGGTCTGCGGCGAGCCCTTGACCAGGACGGATCTGAACCAGCAGGTGACGCGGCTTCAGTACGACGCCTTCTGCCGGCTGGTGCGCCAGGACGAGCCGCTGGGTGGATTCGAGCTGCACACGTACAGCGCGCTCGGCGACGCCAAGGCTCAGTGGAACCGGACGGAGACCCCGCCGGTGCCCGGGATCGACGGCAACGTGTATCAGGCCAGCTACCTCGACGGTCTGGGGCGCGTCTACCGGACGCAACAGCGCGGACCTGACGCCACCATCGACGACGACATCATGGTGGACAGCGAGTTCGACGATCGCGGCAATGTCCGCACCCGCAGCCTGCCGTACCAGCAGGGCACGCCCACGGTGGTCACCACTTTTGACTTCGACGAGCTGAACCGCCCGCTCAAGGCCACCCACGCCGACGGGGTCAGCACCAGCACCAGCTATGCGCTGTGGACGGTGACCATCACCGACGAGGTGGGCAAGCAGGTGGCGCGCACCGTCGACGCGGACGGCCGGCTGGTGGTGATGTCGGAACGAGACGACGCCACCTGGAACGCAGCGCTCTTCACGTATGATCCCCTGGGCAATCCGACCCGGACCGTGGATCCGGCCGGCAACGTCACCACCTACGACTTCAACTCGCTGGATCAGAAGCTGGCGCAAGATGATCCCGATCTGGGCGCCTCGTCGTACACCTACGACAGCAACGGGCTGTTGCTGACCGAGACGGATGCGCGCGGCGAGCGCACGGAGCTCGGCTACGATCCGCTGGGCCGCATGGTGAGCAAGAAGCTGGGCGCGCAGCGGACTCAGCCCCAGGTCATCACCTATGTCCATGACGAAGGGCGCGCCGGCGCCTTCAACGTCGGCTACCTCACCACGATGATCGACGACGCCGGCGGGGCGACCTATGACCACGATGCCGCCGGACGCGTCGTCGGTGAGACCCGCTTGCTGGACGGCGCCACCCACACCTTTGCCCGGTCGTTCGACGCGGGCGATCGCCTGCTGGGCATTCGCTTTCCCGACGGTGATGTGGTCGGCGACGATCCGGCCACCGCGGCGCTGGAGCCGTCGCTGCTTTACGACGCCGCCGGCAACCTGCGGTCGATTCCCGGGCTGGTCGATAGCGTCAGCTATCACCCCTCGGGGCAACTGGCGGAGATCGCCAACCGCAACGGCACCACCAGCACCCGAAGCTATAGCCCGACGCGATCATGGCTGGATTCCATCAGGACCATGCGCGGTCCGACGCGCGTCCAGGATCTGACCTTCGCGCGCGACGGCGAGGGGAAGATCAACGTCGTGGCCGGCCCCATCGCCGGCGACGCCTGGAGCTATGGCTATGACGTCCTGGGGCGCCTCACCCGCGCCACCCGCAGCACCGGCGCCACCGAGGAGCAGACCTTCTCGTACGACAGGCTCGGCAACATGATGACCAACTCGCGGCTGGGCGCGTACCAGTACCCACCGACCGGGGCGCCGCGCCCGCACGCGGTGACCGCCGCGGGCGATCGAAGCTTTCGTTATGACGCCGCAGGGAACATGCTGGAGGGTAACGGGCGCGGTTATGAGTGGGACGCGGCCAGCCGACTGGTGAAGGTCACCGCCGGCAGCGACGTGACCACCTTCGTCTACGACGGGAACGGGACGCGGGTCGCGAAGACGTTCAACGGCGCCGTCACCCGCTACCTGGGCGAGGACTACGAGATCGGCTCCGACGGGACAGCGACCAAGTACTTCCGGGTGGCCGGCGAGCTGGTCGCCAAGAAGGTCGGGGCCAAGCTGTTCTGGCTGCACGCCAACCACATCGATTCGGTCGCGGTGATCACCGACCAGGCCGGCAACGACGTTCGGCGCCAGAACCAGCGGGCCTACGGCGAGCCCCTGGAGTCCGCCGGGTCACAAGAGGATGCGTTCGCCTTCACCGGCCAGCGGGTCGACGAGACCGGGCTGGTCTACCTGCACGCGCGATACTACGACCCGGCGATCGGCCGCTTCCTGTCGCCCGACAGCGAGACGCCGGGGGATCTCATCGTCGCGCTGAACCGATACGCGTACGGCAACAACGATCCCGTCAATCACACCGATCCGACCGGCCACTTTGGCTGGAAAGGCTTTCTGCGCTTCACGGTGGTCGCGGTGGCGGGAATCGGCGGGGCGGTGCTGTGCGGGCCGGCGTGCGCGGCAGGGGCCACATTCTTGGCGGGAACAGCATGGGACCTCGTGGACAATCGCCATCACCTGGGATTGAAGACCGTGGGGCGCATCGTTGGATTGAACGCCTTCGACGCAACGGTGAGCCTTGGCGTGGCGGAGGTCGGGCCCTTCGCGGGGGTCGAAGACAGCATGGTCGAGAGATCGCTTTTCAGAGCCAAGGGCGGCTTCCGCAAAATGCCTCGAAGCGGAAACCCGGCCAAGCGCAGGCTGGAACAGGCCGAGTACGACCGAATCACCCAGCAACGCGCCGCGATCCGCCCCAAGCTGACGGAGATTGCCCAAAAGGCGGGCCAACGCGGGCGCGCCGTGACGGCGGGGTTGGAGGTGGGGCCGGCGAGCGGGATAGTCCACGGTCTTCACAACTCGTACGACGGTTTCGAACACATGCAGCACATGATGCACATGCAGCACGTGCATCACGCGTCGGCGACCAGAAGCCGGGTCAGCGCCCAGTACATCGCCGATACCCAGTACACCAGCGCCAACGCCATGGAGCATCGGGCGGAGGTTCAGCGGGCGTCGGCTCCGCCGTCGCGCTCGGGCGGGGGCGGCTGCTTCGTGGCCGGCACCCGGGTCACCATGGCAGACGGCACGCAGAAGGCGATCGATCAGATCCAGGTGGGCGAGCAGGTGCTGGCCTTCGACGAAAAGTCGGCGCGGTTGATGCCAGCGCGGGTGACGGAGCGGTTCGTTCACCCGGATTGGAAAGAACAGGCCGACACCATCCTGATCAACGGCCGCCTGCGCGCCACCACCAACCACCCCTTCCTGGTCAACGGCCGCTGGCAACGGGCCGATCAGATCCAGCCGGGTGACATCTTCCACACGCTGACGCCCATCCTCATCGACAACGGCCCTGTGCGCACCATGCTCTCGGAGCCAGTCTTGACCCTGGTTCCCCTGCCCGGGGTAGAGACGGTCTACAACCTGGAGGTCGACGGCTACCACACCTACTTCGCCGAGGGCGTGCTGGTCCACAACATGAAAGCAGCGGCGTACTGAGGTCAGCCAGGCAGCGCTCACCTGCTGCCGGACTGTAGAGCAACCTCCCCTCACCCCGACCCTCACCCCGCAAGCGGGGAGAGGGAGAAAGATGGGGCGAGCGCGTCCAATCCTCCGATGGCGCCAGAGCGAGCGTAGCGAGCGCGTTTATCGACGGGAGCGCGGGCTCTGCCCGCGCGGCTCACCTTGCGAGAGGCGCCGGGGAGAGCCCGCGAGAGGGGCCAGCAGCCCCCTTTCGCGCAGCGAGCGCCAGCGAGCGCCAGCGAGCGCCAGCGAGCGCCAGCGAGCGCCAGCGCCAGAGCGAGCGTAGCGAGCGCGTTTATCGACGGGAGCGCGGGCTCTGCCCGCGCGGCTCACCTTGCGAGAAGCGCCGGGGAGAGCCCGCGAGAGGGGCCAGCAGGCCCCTTTCGCGCCTACAACTTATCTAACAGGCTCATCCGGAAGCTGGCGGCGGCGGCGGTGAGGGTGGCGTCCAGGGCGTGGTTGGCCAGGGCCAGCTGGGTGCTGCTGTCGAAGGCGTCGGCTTCCTGTTCGTGAGCGACCGAGGCGGTGGTGTTCAGCTTGATGGCGGCCGACACGTTTTGCGCGGTCTGGAAGGCGTCCATCGAGGCGCCCACCTTGGCCAGCGAATTGCTGATCTGATGGGTGGCGGCGTCCAGGTTGTCCAGCGTGCCGCGAATCCCGTTGCTGTCGTTGGTGGTCAGCGCCGTCGAAAGCGATGTCAGCGTGGCGAACAGATCGGCCCCGCCCCCCACCCCTTTGACCGCCACGTCGGCGCGCACGGAGGCGTCCTCGGCGACGCCGGGGGCCACCTCGACCTGGCGGACGTTGGTGTCGCCCGAATAGTTGCCGGCGGCGTCGAACGGCGGCTGCGAATCCTTGGTGCCGCCGAAGATGTAACGGCCGTTGACGGCGGTGTTCATCAGGGACACCGCTTGCCGAAACAAGGTGTCGACCTCGGCGGCGGCATTCTTCCGTTCGACCCCCGAATAGCTGTCGTTGCTCATCTGCACGGACAGCTCGCGGGCGCGGGCCACCACGTCCGACAGCTGTTGCAGGGCACTGTCGGCCACGCCCATCTCGTCGTTGGTGCGAGCGGCGCCCTGGTTGATGGCGTCCAGCTGGGACAGCGTGGTGCGCCCCTTGATGATCAGCCCCGCCGAGCTGGGATCGTCGCCCGGATGCGTGACGCGCATCCCGGTCGAGGCCTGGTCCGACGCCGTGAGGACCTTGTCCCGCGCCGCGACGGCGTTGGTGTTGGCCATGTCGTACAACATTCTGTCGGTGACGCGCATCGTGTTCCTCGCTATCTCACTTGAGGCTCATCAGCGTGTCGAGCATGGCGCTGGTGGCGGTGATGACCTTGCTGACCGCTTCAAAGGCCCGCTGGGCCTTGGTCATGTTGATCATCTCTTCATCCAGCGAGACACCCGAGGCTGATTCGCGAAGCTGGTCGAGGTGGTCGGCGATCCCGGCGTCCTGACCGGCGACGGCACTGGACCGCTGGGCGGCGCTGCCAAAGCTGGTGACGATGCCCTGGAAGGTGGTCGCCGCGTCGTTGCCGGTCGACAGCGCGGTCCGTTCGGTGTTGATGATGGCCAGCAAGTTTCGGTTGTCGCCCGACGCGCCCGGGGCGGACGCCGCCGCCAGCAGCGAGGGGTTGGCCAGCAGCCCCGCGTCGACGGTGATACTGGACGCCGCGCCCGCCGCAGTGGCGGCCACGGTGAACATCTGATGTCCGGTGGTGCCGTCGGCGGCGAAGCCGGCGCTGTGCACGGCGTTGATGGTGTTGCCCAGATCAAACGCCAGGGTGTCGATGCTGTTCTTGGCCGTGAGGATGGCGCCGTCGCGGGCGCTGATGGCGCCGCCCATGCTGCCGCCCACCGCCGTCCCGGCCAGCGTCACCGGACCGCTGCCGTCGGTGCGGGTCAACTGCAGGGCCAGGTGTCCGCCGTTGCTGGCGTCGGGCGTGACCGAAAGCGTGGCCGCCCGATCGTCGCTGACCAGCGCGGTTCCGCCAGGCAGGGCCATCGAGACGTCGCCCTTGTCGTTGGTCACCGGCACGGCGCCGGTCAGCTGGGTCAGCTTGTCTTGCATCCTCTGCCGCGCGTCGAGAAGATCGTTCGGCTCGCCGCCGCTGGCGCGGGCGATGCGAATCTGTTTGTTCAGATCGGCCATGGCCGCCGCCGTCTGGTTCACGTCGTTGACGGTCCCCGCCAGCTTGGCGTCGACGCCGTTGCGGGTGTCTTCCAGCGCCTGCCCGGTGCGATTGAACGCACGGGTCAGCGTCTGGGCCGCGCTGACCGCCGCCTGGCGCAGTCCCGGATCGTTTGGATTCTGGGAGGCGCCGCGCATGGCCGCGTAAAACGTCCCCAGCGCCGACGTCAGACCGTCGCCACCGTCGGGATCCATCGCGGTCACCGCCGCCAGGGCGTCGCTCTCCGTCGACGAAAAACCCTTGTTGGAGATGGCGGTGGGAACCTGGCGCTCGAGAAACAGATCGCGGGCCTGGGTGATCGACTGCAGGCCGACGCCGCGTCCGATGAAGGCGTTGCCGGCAAAATCGGTGGGCGTCAGCGCTTCCAGGTTGGCCGTCTGGCGGCTGTACCCGGGCGTGTTGACGTTGGCGATGTTCTGGCTGGCGGTCGCCGCCGCTGCGCGATGCGCCCCCAGGCTGGTGCTGGCCTGCGAGAGGATGGCGAGAAGGTCACCGGCCATGGCTACACCACCCGGCTTACGGTTCGGGATTGCCAGATGCCCGTCGACGATCCCCGGCGGGTGTAAGCCGTCGGCGTCGGGTTGAGGGCGCCCAGATAGGCCCGCACGTACGACAGCGCGCGCTGTCCCAGCAGGCGGTTCAGCTCGTCCAGCTCGGCCAGCGCAGCGGCCAGCGAGCGAATGCTGGCCAGGCCTTCTTCCAGGTAGGTCGCTTCCTCGGGGAGATAGTCGCGCAGGGCGGCCACCGTCACCTCTTTCAATCCCAGCGCGGCGCCCGCGGTGCCGAGCGCGCTTCCCAGCTGTTCCTGCAGCCGGCGAACCTGGTCGTTGAATCCTGCGCGCAGCGTCGCCCGGTGCATCAGCCCGTCGACGTTCATGGTCCGGATCAGCGCGCGCTCTTGCCTCGCTCGCTCGACCTCGGCCTCCAGTGCCTTACGGATGCTGTCAACAACTGTGAGGGCGTGTTCGAGCTGGTTCATTTCCTCAGTGACCGATCATCTCCCGCAATTTTGCGTCGACCTCGGCCGCTTGCAGGATTTCATCTGCGACCTTGGACGGGTCGGGCTTAAACCCGCCCGAGCGCACTTGCTGCTCGATCTCTTTCAGTCGGTTGATGCGCGCAGAGCCGGCCGCCGAGCGGGCGGTTGCCACCGACGACTCCGCTTCACGGGAAGCTCGAACATCCACCCTGTCTTTGGGTGATGCTGCCACGGGTGCATCGCTGCCTGCGATGCGATCAACTGCGCCTACTGGCTTTGTTTCTGTAACTTTCATGGTGCCCCTCGACCAGACGGTTTAACCGCTATTTGGTCTTCGACACGATCTCTGTATCTATTAAGAGCGCGGGTGGGGTCGACGGGGCGATCGTTCAGTCTGACTTCGAAATGCAGGTGGGGGCCGGTGGCATGTCCGGTCATGCCGGCGCGTCCGATGGCCTGCCCTTCGGCGACCTTTTCCCCTGCTGTCACCAGCAGTTCGGAGGCGTGGGCGTACAGGGTGGAGCGGCCGTTTCCGTGGTCGATCTCGACCGCGTTGCCGTATCCGCCGCGCTGTCCTGCGCTTTTCACGACGCCGCTTTCCGCCGCCAGGATGGGGCTTCCCTCAGGGGCGCGCAGGTCGATGCCGGTGTGGTATTTGGTCCCACCGTCGACGGGATCGGTGCGGCGGCCGAACGGGCTGGTGATCTGCTCGGGGCGGCCCAGCGGGTTGCCCAGGACATCCGTGACATCCGGCAAGGCCATGGTGTGCGCCGGGACGGCGGACGCGGTCCTGGCGGGCGTGGTGGGCGCGGTGGGCACGCCGGAATGTCCGGGCGTCGTCGTGGGCGTCGGTATCTTCGTCGACGTCTTCGCCACGGACGGCTCGCCGGCGTCGCTGTTCGACAGGGAATCCTCCAGCATGCGGGCCACGCCGATGCCGCCGCCCTTGGCCACTGCCTCGGCCAGGGTCTCGACGAACATGTCGGCGCGGATCTGTCCGCCGGCGATGTCGCCGGCCTTGAACGCGCCGCTCGACTGCAGCATCTGCCGCAGCATCATCGCCTCCATCTGCTGGTAGGCGTCGGCAGCGTCGCGAATCGGGCCGGCCATCAGATGACCTCCACGTCTGCGTCGATGGCGCCTGCCGCTTTCATCGCCTGCAGGATGGCGATCAGATCGCGCGGGTTGGCGCCCAGAAGATTGAGAGCCTTGACCAGATCCTCGACGGTGGTGGTGGCGGGCAGCGCCACCACGGCCTTCTCTTTTTCCTTGGCGTCGACGGTGGCCTGCTTGGTCACCGCGGTGTTGCCGCGGCCCAGGGGATTCGGCTGAAAGACGTTGGTCGCCGCGGTCACCGAGATCGACAGACCGCCGTGGGCGACCGCGACCGGATGGATGCGCACGCGCTCGCCGGCGACGACGGTGCCGGTCCGTTCGCTGACGACGATGCGCGCCTTCTGATCGGCCTCGACCTCCAGCGCTTCCAGCTTGGTCATCAGGTCAACGGTCTTGCCCTTGTAATCGGCGGGCACCTTGATCTCGATGGCGGCCGAATCAATGGCGTGGGCCACCTCGGCCTTCAGCTCTTTGTTGATGGCGTCGGCGACGCGACTGGACGTGGTGAAGTCAGGACGTTTGAGGCCCAGCACCAGCGGCGCCTTTTCCAGATTGCCCAGGACGGCGCGTTCGACGATGCCGCCGGCGGGCACGCTGCCCGACGTCGGCTGGTTCTTCTGCACCGACGTGCCGAACGCGGCGACGTCAAAGCCGCCGGCCTGGACCGAGCCCTGGGCCAGCACGTAGACCTGACCGTCGGGACCGGTGAGAGGCGTGATGAGCAGAACACCGCCGGCCAGCGAACGGGCGTTGCCCATCGAGCTGACGTTGACGTCGATGCGTGTCCCGGGGCGGGTGAACGACGGCAGCTTGGCCGTCACCATCACCGCCGCCACGTTGCGCACGCGCACCAGCTTGGGATCGATGCGGATGCCCAGACGTCCCAGCATGCCGCTGATGGACTGGGCCGTGAAGAACACCGCCTCGGTGTCGCCGGTGCCGGCCAGGCCGACCACCAGACCGTAACCGTACAGCGGGTTGTCGCGGGCGCCCTGCACCTCGACCAGCTCCTTGAGGCGTGTCGGCGCGGCCCAGGCGCGCGCGGCGACCAGCGCCAGGCTGATGAGGAGGAGCATGAGGCAGAGGCGTTTCATCGTCGCGCTTTCATTCCACTCAAAACGGCCAGATCCAGCCAAAGTAGCGCTGGAACCATCCCTGGCGCTGGTTGTCGGTGAGGACGCCGTTGCCGACGAACTCGATCTCGGCGTCGGCCACCATCGAGCTCTTCACGCTGTTCTCCTGATCGATGTCGATGGGGCGAACCACGCCCGAGATGTAAAAGTGTTGTTCCTCGGCGTTCACCAGGACCACGCGGTGCCCTTCGACGAACAGGTTTCCGTTGGGCAGCACCTTGCGCACCATGGCCGGCACGGTGGCGGTCAGGTATTCGCTGCGCCCCGACTGGCCGTCGCCCTTGAAATGGCTGGAGGAGGAACCGCCCAGGGAAGGATCGATCCCGGCGCTCTTCAGCTTGCTGAGCAGGCCCAGGAAGGCGGTGATCGACGCGGACGAATCTGATTCGCGGGTGAGGTCGGTGTTGGCAGAGCGCTTGGCGTCGGCGACCTCTTCCACCTTGATGACCACCAGGTCGTTGACGCGCAGGGCGCGGGCGTCGGTGAACAGCATCGAGGCCGGGCGTCCGGGATGCCACAGGCTGCTCTCGGACTGCGGCTCGTCTTCCTTGCCGGCTTGCACATCGGGCGCGTATTCGCGCCGCTTTGGTTTGTAAGCGGCGATGTGGGTGGTGCCACAACCGGCGGCGGCCATGGCGGCCACCACGAACAGCCAGGTCACGGTGCGGGCGTATCGGTATGGGCGCCGCGTTGTCATTGCAACGTCACCAGCAAACGTCCGTCGACGAGATCACCTTCGACCCGACGGCCCGAGGGGAGAACGGCGCAGGAGCGTCCGCGCACGCAGGGGGTGGCGCGCCCGCTCTGCTCGACGGCCAGGCCGCCCATCATCACCACGACCTTGATCTGTTCGCCCAGGCGGGCGGTGGCCACGGTGACGGCGTCGGCTTCGACCACGGCGCCGGCGACCAGCGCGCGCGCGGCCACCGAACCGGTGGACAGCACGGCCGGCGCGCGGCCGGCAACAACCTCACGCGTCTCCATGGACACGGCGTCGGTGAATCCTTCGCCGGCGCGGATGGCGCGGCGGGTGACGGCGACGTCGGCGACGACGCGCACGCGAACCCAGGTCCAGGCTTCGCAGCGAACGCCGCCGGCGCGGGTGCCGACCACCTTCACGGCCACGCGACCCGAACCGTCGACGGCGCGGGGAACGGTCACCTCGTGTGGCGCGCAGGATCTTCCGGTGGGCTTTTCATCGCTGGCGCTGTCCAGGCGGGCGCCGGGGACGCTGATGGCCTGCTGCAACGCCGCCACGATGGGGGCCGACGCCGGCTCGGCGCCGTCGGCCGGACGCACCGTGAGGAAGGTGACCAGTCCGGTGGCGACAAGGAGTCGCGTGAGCACCGACGGGCTTGGCCCGACGGGGCTCCTTCGCGGGGGATTTGAAGGACCCTTTGAGGGTCCTTCTCTTGTGATATGGAGAACAGCGCGCATTATTTTTTCAACGGAGGTTCGTCAGTTTCTGCAGCATCTGGTCGGCGGTGGTGATCACCTTGGAGTTCATCTCGTACGAGCGCTGGGTGGTGATCATGTCGATCATCTCTTCCACCGCCTTGACGTTGGCGCTCTCCAGGAATCCTTGCGACAGCGTCCCCATCCCCTGCTCGCCTGGCTTCTGGCGCAGCTCCTGCCCGGTGGCCGCCGTCGGCTGGAACAGATTGTTGCCGATGGCCGACAGGGCGCTGGGGTTGGTGAACGTGGTCAGCTCCAGCTGCCCCAGCTCTTGCGGATCGGTACGGCCCGGCAGCGAGGCCAGGACGGTGCCGTCGGGGCGAATGGTGAGGTTGGCGGTCTCGGGCGGAACGGTGATCGAAGGCTCGACGACCTCGCCGCTCTGGGTGACCAGGCGGCCGGTCTCGTCGACGCGCAGGTTTCCGGCGCGGGTGAAGGCCACGTCGCCGTTGGCGCGCTGGATGCGAAAATAGCCCGGGCCGTCGATGGCCAGGTCGAACGGGTTCTGGGTGCCGATGCGATCGCCCTGCGCCATCGAGCGCGTGGTGGTGCCCGCGCGGACGCCCAGGCCGACCTGCAGCGGCGCCGGCTGACCGCCGCCCTGGGGACCGGCCGGCGTGGCGGCGATGATCGTCTCCGACAGCAGGTCCTGAAACTCGGCGCGCGTTCGCTTGAACCCCGTGGTGTTCACGTTCGCGAGGTTGTTCGCGATGGTGTCCATCTTCAATTGCTCCGCCTCCATTCCGGTGGCGGCGGTGTAAAGCGATCGCAACATCGTGTGCTCCTTGGTTCCCTTCTATTTCTCTAGCGAGACCTGCCGACTTCGTTGGCCTTGGTGTCCAGCTGCCGATAGGTCTGAATGGCTTGCATGGCGCTTTCGAACTGTCTTTGGGCGTTGATGAGGGCGATGGTCGAATCGATGGGCGACACGTTCCCCATCTCCAGCTGGCCGGTGCTGACCTGACCTTCCACCTGGGCCGCCGTTCC
>JAXDMH010000137.1:0-4140 GCA_034666225.1 Myxococcales bacterium | reverse complement strand
CGTCGATCGACGCCACGGTGATCTTGGCCGGGATCGCCGTGCTGGCCTGGCGCGGGCAGCGCCTGCCGCGCGCGATCGTCGCGGCGCTGGCGCTGGGCCTGGTGATCGTGCGCGCCTTGCGCATCGGCGACGGCGTGGTTCGCCGCTATTTCAACCGCCCTTTCGACGTGGGCCTGGATCTGCCAACCGCCGGCGAGATCGGGCGCCTGATGCGTTCCACGGTCAGCCTGCCGGTGCTGCTGGCGGGCACGCTGGTCCTGGCCGGCTGCACGATCGGCTTCGCGACGCTGGCGGCGTGGTCGATCCGCGCGGCCGAACGTTCGTTCAACTTGGCCAGGTCGCGGTGGCTGTTCGTCGCCGTCGTGGCGATCGCGCTGGTGGCGTCGCCGCTGTTGCCGCCCGACGGCGGCCGCGGGATGCGCCAGGGATTGTTCGCCCCCAGCGCGCTGCCGCGGTTTTTCCATGAAGGCCAACGACTGCTGGGCCTGCCCGCTTACCGACGGGCCCAGACCGCGCGCGTGCGCGCCGACGCCGCGCGCGTGGCCGCCCTGCCCCATGACCTCGGGAAACTGGCCGGCGACAACGTGCTGCTGTTCTTCGTCGAATCGTACGGCGCGACCGTTCTGGAGCACCCGCAGATGATCGAAAGCATCGACGCGGTCTATCGGAACATCGACGGGCAGCTGGGCGACCGGGGATTTCAGGTTGCTTCTCGCCTGATCGATTCGCCCACCTACGGCGGCCGTTCGCAGCTGGCCCACCAGGCGGTGCTGACCGGCGTGCGGGCCAGCAACCGGATCGACGACGCCGCCGTCCAGGATCTGCGACCGGCGACCATGGCCGATCTTTTTCGCGACGCCGGGTATCGCACCGTCCTGGTCATGCCCGGCACCACCCACCGCAACCTCTATCGCTGGGTCTACGACTTCGACAAGC
Organism: Myxococcales bacterium; assembly: GCA_034666225.1. Taxonomy (GTDB): domain Bacteria; phylum Myxococcota_A; class Polyangia; order Fen-1088; family Fen-1088; genus DATKEU01. The sequence continues at coordinate 3,204 of JAXDMH010000137.1, read as the reverse complement.
TGTACGCGTTCTGGGACCTCGCCTATCAAGGCCCGACTTACGCGTTTGGCGCCATGCCCGATCAGTTCGCCATCGACGCCATCCACCGACGCGAAGTCGCCGCCGCCACCCAGCCCCTCCTGATCACGTACGCCCTGGTTTCCAGCCACGCCCCCTGGGACCGCCAGCCGCCGTTCATAACGGACTGGTCACAGATCGGCGACGGGCGCGTCTTCGGGCAACGCCCACCCGTCCGTTTCCCGACCAACTGGAGCAATCTTCCCCAGGGCGCCGAGGCGTACGTGCACGCCATCGCTTGCAGCCTACAAGTGATCGCCAGTTACCTGACCACATTCGATCTGGGAAACACGCTGGTGATCGTGCTCGGCGATCATCAGCCGGTCGCGGACATCACCCGCTCCAGCCCGTCGGCCGCTGTTCCCATCCACATCATCAGCCGCCGGTCCGCCGTCATCGACGCCTTCCGGGCACGCGGCTACCATGCCGGCATGCATCCCCCGCCCGACCCCGCCCCTTCCGGCATGGAGACCTTCCTGCCCGAACTGCTGGTCGATTTCTCGCGGAGTCCCCGGTGATCGCCCGGGCCGTGCCTCGCCAACCAGCGAGGCTATTCCTCGCCGCCGCGGTTGCCATCGGCTGTGGGGGCGGCGCCGCGAAGACGCCGGTGACCGGCAGCGGCGGCAGCGGCGACGCAGGCCCCGCCGAGACCAGCGGGACCGGGGGCGCGACGGTTGTCGATGGGAGCGGGGGCGGCGGGGGCGCCAACGGATCCGGAGGTGCCGGAGGTGCCTCCAACGGTAGCGGGGGCGCCACGGGAGACGCCAGAGACACCAGCGTCGACAGCGTCGACGTCGGTGGCAACGGCCCGATCAAGGTCCTGCTCTTCAACCACACGGCCGGTTACGGCCACCAATCGCGCCTGACGTCCATCCCTCTTCTGATGACCGCCGCGGCGTCCAACAACATCGACCTCGATCTGCAGTTCGCTCATCAGACGCCGCCGGGCAAGGCGCCGCTGCCCGAGGGAACCAACGACAGCGCAACGTCCCCCAACCTGTCGGCGTTCGTTCCGGGCGGACTGGACAGATACGACGTCGTCTTTTTTCTCAACACGACGGGAAATGTCTTTCAAGGCGCCGACGAGAAACTCCATCAGCAGGCATTGCAGGACTACGTCGACAGTCACCACGGCGGTTTCGTGGGTGCCCACTCCGCGACCGACACCTACGATGACGGCTGGCAGTGGTACCAGGATCTCATCGGCTCGATCTACAGCGGCCACTCCAACGTGGTGGCCGGTACCGTTCGAAAAAAACCCGAGGTGACGTCCGCGATCCTCACCGAAGCCATGGTCCCCGATCCGTGGCAGCGCAACGAAGAGTGGTACACGTTCCGGCGAGACGTCCGCACGCTGGCGGGCTTCACGGCGCTGCTGCTGGCCAACGCGCCCGATCCCATGGGCGGCGTCACCGAGCGGCCGAACGCCTGGGTGCACAGCGCGCCCGGGGGAGGCCGCGCCTTCTACACAGGGTTCGGCCATTTCGTCGACGCGTTCAAGGAAGACGCGGTCATGCGGCTGCTGATGGCCGGCATCAAATGGGCGGCTCATCGCAGCGACTGAAAAGACGCGCGCGCTAGGGCAGGATCACCAGCTCGTCGATCGACCACCAGGAGCTGCTGGTGCCCAGCTGATTGATGCGGATGAAGCGGGCCAGCCGCGGACTGAAGCCGATCTGCAGGAGATTGCTGCCCACGCCCTTGGCCACGCGGACGTACGTCTGGTCGTCGGTCGAGACGTTGACCGAATAGGCCGCCGCAAAGTCGGTCCCCGAGGAGACAATCCGGATCTGGCTGACACATCCCACCGCTCCAAGATCCACCTTGAAGAACTCGTCGCCCGTCTGGGCACGGCCGCTGCTCCAGCGCGTGGCGATGTTGCCGTCGATGGCATTGACCAGGACGTCTCCGGCGTTCGCGCTGGTGCTGGACGCGCTCACCGTCCAGTGTGTGCGGTCAAAGGGATCGGCGGAACCGCCGTCTGTTGATCCGATCTCGCCGACATCGCCGACTTCACCGTCGCTGCCGCCGTCACTGTTGCCCGCCTCCGCCGCGCCGCCATCGAACGTCCCGTCGGCCGCCGCATCTGAAGCGCCGGCGTCGGCGCCGGGCGGCCGCCCAGGGCCGCACAGTCCTTCGCTGGGCGGTTTGTCCGTTGTCCAGGTGCCGTTGGGGCCGGGGATTTGACAGGCAACGGCCAGCTCGTGAATGGACCACCACGATCCGCTCAAACTCGTCATCTGGATGCGAAGGAAACGGACCGCACGCGGCAAGAAGTCGATGGTGACCAGGTTGCCCGGTGGCGCTGTGTCGCCGGGCGCGCCGCTGGCGATCACCGTGGAGAAATCAAAGTCGTCGCGCGAGGTGTGCACCTCGTAGCCGCGCGGGTGATCACCGGGGCTGCCGCTGTTGTTCAGCGTGATCTGACTCAGCTGAACAAAACCGCCGAAGTCGATCTCGTAATACTGTCCCGTCGCCTGGGCCGCTCCGGTCGACCATCGCGTGGACAGCAGCCCGTCGATGGCGTTGATGGCCGGATTGTTCACAGCCGAGTTGGACGCGGACGTCATCCAGTTCAGCGGATCGCACGAGCCAATCGGTCCGTTCGGCGGAAACACTCCGTCATCCGAGATCTGTTCCACCGGCGCATCGGTGGGCACGCCGCCGTCACCGCCAGTCGTGTCGTCCGCGACATCCGGACCGCCGCCGTCGTCCGCGCCGCCGTCAGCAGGGCTGCCGCCCGAACCGCCCGTCCCGGCACTGGTGCCGCCCGCACCACCAGTACCGGCGATCTGTCCTCCGCTGCCCGAGGCGCCACCCGTCGAGGCGCCGCTGCTGTCGCCCGAGCCTCCCGGCAACAGCGATCCACCGGAACCACCGGTCGCGCCGCCGTCCTTTGCAACGGCAGGGGGCGTGTTCTCCGACGCGCATCCAGACGCCAGCGCCAGCGCGCCCAACAGAACCACGGCCACGACGAACTGCAATTTCATGCCGGATGAGTGGCCGCAGGGGGCCGCTTCCGTGTAGGCAGGCAACCCTGAGGGGATTGCCCATTAACCCCGGGCGGACGGTCTCGATCGGGATCTGTTGATAGGGAGTGCCACCGCACGGCGGGCAGCGTCGCTCGACTTTGCGGAGGTTTGACGA
>JAXDMH010000136.1:0-4024 GCA_034666225.1 Myxococcales bacterium | reverse complement strand
TGGCCAAACCGACGTCGATCAAAGCGTTCCTCAGCCTGCTGGCGCGCGCGCTTGGCGAGCGGCGAGCCCCATTGACGGCGTGAAGGCGGATCACATCGGCGGACGCTGACGCCGCGGTTCAGTTGGCGTAGGGCAGACAGTCGGCGACGTGGAAATCCGCGCCGGCGCCGCCGACATGCCCCTTGCACGCGTCGCACGCCGCGGCCGCGTACTTGGCCGCGGTGGTGCCGGGGGCGGCGGCGCCGCGCACGCACACGGTTGGTCCCGCAAAGCCGACGCCCTGCCAGGCGCACGCGATTGCGCCGGCGTTGTACTGGGTCAGGTTGCACGAATGGCTGTCACCGGTGCATCCGTCTGCCACGGTGCCTGCCGTCGGAACGTAGATCGGGTTGGTGATGAACGCGTTGTCGCTGACGGCCAGGTTCGGCCAGGTGGCCAGTTCCTCGGGCGCCGGGACGCGCCAGTCGGAAAAGCCGTCCTCCGCCAGCGTGTCGCAGTACTTGGCCGCCTGCTTGTTGGTCATCACGGTCGCGGTGGCGGCGCGCTGCCAGACCAGGCACGTCGCGCGATCGCGCAGCGACGCGGTGCCAATTTGATCGACGCCGGTCCCGCGAACGCACGGTGAGACCACAGCGTCGGCCGAGGCGGTCAGGTCGGGCGGAGAGGACACCGGCAGATCCACGACCGCGTCGATGATCCCGCCAACCTCCGCGTCGCTGGCGGCGCCACCCGCCCCGCCCGAGCCAGCGCCGCCGCCATCAGCGCGAAGCTGACCGCCGGTTCCCGACGCGCCGCCGGTCGTGCCCCCGCCGCATGCGCCCTGGGCCAGCAACAAGACGCCCAGCAACACCGCCCCCCGACGCCAGCGTCCCGTCACGATATGTGCCCACCAGTTCCGCCAACCTCGCGAAGAATGATCCCGAATACTTACGACTTCGCAGCGCGCTCGTCTACTTCCGACGCGATGGCAATGAAACGTCAATCGACGTTCGTTGAGGCACACACGATTGTCCTTGCTCCCGCGGTTTCCCACGCGAAAAAATGGTGCTGCCGCCGACGGGGCGCTGCGTTCGTGTCAGGCTCGAAAATTCGACTAGCCAGATGGGGCGGTCTCAACAATCCAAGGGTCCGCCCGACCGAGCCCTCACACGCGCCGGGAACGGCGCAGTTGGATGCGCGGCACGGTGCTTGCTGAGCCTCGGCCGATGCGATCACTCGTCTGGCTGTGCGGCTGTCTCCTGGTGGTTTCTTGTTCTGGGACGTCTTCGCTTCCCATGGATGCTGCCGGCGGTACGGGCGGCACGTCCGGCAGCGGCGGCGCCACCGGCAGCGGCGGCGCGACCGGCAGCGGCGGGGTCTCGGGCAGCGGCGGCGCGATCGGCAGCGGCGGCGCCGGTGGCAGCGACGGGGGCGCTGGCGGAACTGTCGGCGGCAGCGGAGGCAAGGACGGCGGGACCGACGCCGCGATCGTTTGCAGCGAGCTGGCGACCCAATACAGCGAAGCCCTGGTTGCGGCGCGACGCTGCATGGTTGGGGCGACCGATCAATGCTCGCAGTCGGCGTATGCCGGGTTGTCTGCCTGCATCGGCTGCAAGGTGCCGGTCAATGGCAGCGCCGCTCTGGACACTCTGAAGGCGGCGTGGGATCAGGCCAGCTGCGGCACCCGCCAGGGAGTTGTCCCTTGCCCCGGGATCGTCTGCCTACCTCCGCATGGCGTGTGCCAACCCGCCGACGGTGGCGGCGGGGTATGCGTGAGCCAAGGCATCCGATAAGGGCTATTGCCTGGCGCTGACGCTGGCGCTGGCGCGCAGGGCCGGGTTTGCCATGTCAGGCGGCGACCGGCCTTCTGACCACCATGCCGCCCACCGGCAGCCGAATGACGAACGTCGTCCCTTTGCCGATCTCGGTCTGGAAGGTGATGGTTCCGCCGTGCTTGTCGACGACGACGGAGCGGGCGATGGCCAGTCCCTGTCCGGTGCCCTTGCCGACCTCCTTGGTGGTGAAGAAAGGATCGAAGATCCGCTCGCGGACGCTGTCGGGGATTCCAGCCCCAGTGTCGCTGACGGAAATGACCACCGTGTTTCCTTCGCTGCGCGTACGAACGACGATACGTCCTTTGTGGTCGGTGTCTTTGACGACGTCGGCGATGGCGTGTGCGGCATTCACGATGAGGTTCAGCACCACCTGGTTCAACTCGCCAGGAAAGCAGACGATCGAGGGCAGGTCACCCAGGTCGGCTTCCAGTTCGGCGACGAATCTGTATTCGCTGCGCGCGATGGTGACGGTGCTGGCGACTCCCTCGTTGAGGTCGCAAGCCACCTGCTGGTCGTCTCCCGGATGGGCGAACTGCTTCATTGACGAGACGATATTGGTAATGCGATCGATGCCGTCCTTCGTGGCGGCCAAAGCCACCGGCAGATTTGCCACGACAAAGGGATAGTCCAGGCTCGCCTCCAGCTCGTTGATTTCACGAAGGAGGTTCTCCGTCTCTTCAGCCGTCGCCCCAGGCAGTTGACGATATTTGCCGACGATTGTCAGAAGCTCGCGCGACGTCTCGGCCATAAATCCCAGGCTGTCGTTCAAGAACTGGATGGGCGTGTTGATCTCGTGGGCAATTCCCGAAGCCAGCCGTCCGATGGCCTCCAGCTTCTGCGCCTGTCTCAGTTCGCTCTCCAGGTGCTGCCTCTCGCGAAGATCCTGAAGAACCAGCACCAGGTCGTCACCGGACGGTCCCCCGCCGGCGCGCGCCGAGACGATGGTCACCGAGCCGAGGGCCGGGATCGGCCGGTTGTCCATCGTCCGCAGCGTGATTTCGGCGGCGACGGCGCCATTCGGCGCCAGCGGGCTGCGGGCGCGTCCATACAGGTCTTCGAACGTGCTTGACTGCAAGATCGTCCGCAGATGTTTGCCCTTGAGGTCAGACGCCTGGTAGCCCAGCGTCAAACAGGCGGATCGATTCGCCGAGACGATGACGCCGTCTTCTGTGGCAACGATGAGCAGTTCGGTCATCGATTCGAAGATGTCCTCCAGGTGAGCCCGCTGTTCAGCGAGGCTGCTCATCAACCCCTGGATGTTCGTGGCCATGCCATGAAAAGCCCGGGCCAGCTCGGCCGTTTCGTCTGCGCCGGCGACATTCAGGGTCAGATCGAAGTTGCCGCGGCCAAATCCCACGGCAGCGTCCCGCAGGCGGCGGAGCGGACCGACGATCCGGCGACCCAGCAGATGCCCCAGGGTGATCGCCGCCGCGATTCCCAGGGCGCCGATGGCCAGCATGCACCACCGGATCAATCGCGACGACGCAACGGAGTCCAGGGCTGCCAGATCTTGAATCGCCGGAATCAACCTGTCGGCGCTGTCAGCCAGGACATCCATTGATTGCTCGAATTGCCTTAACGGTTTGCCGTCAGCCTGCTCAGTGCCCCCACGGTCGTGATGTTCGAAAATCTGATTCGCGCTTTGCGTGCCCCGTGTCAGCGCCCGTTCCAGAGCATCAAGAGGACCAACGGCCAAGGCGCTGAGGGGATTCGTCCGCATGGCCGTCACATCCGACGCTGCGAGCGCCAGAGCCCGAAGTGCGTTTTCCTTTCGCCGCGGGTCGCCGGTCAAAACGTACGTCAGACATTCCTCGTACGCGGTGTCAATCCGGGTGTCCGTCTCTTCGGCCAGCCGAACCGCCTCGGCGCGCGCGATGTTCAAGGCCTCTTCGCGGTTCTGAACCCAGGTCGTGGCTCCGATGCACAGCGTGGTGATCATGACCCCGACCGCGGCGTAGTTGACCGTGAGTTTTTGCTGCAGCCGCATTCGGCCCAGCCCCAACCAGCGCAGCGACATCATGGGCCGAATCTTTTCAGCTCAGCTCAGCTGTTCTTTGACGTTGTCGCGCAGGCCGGTGGCCAGGCGCGTGACGGTCTCTTCGTCCAGGCCCAGCAATGATCGGCCGACCATCAGCAGGGCGTCGTTATCGTCGGGGACGATGGTCCCTTCATAGATGCCCTGTTGCTTGGCCAGGGCGTTGGCGAAACGG
>JAXDMH010000135.1:0-7406 GCA_034666225.1 Myxococcales bacterium | reverse complement strand
CCACCACGGCGACGGCGACGACGACGACGACGGCTGTTAACCGAAACCGCCCACCGACCGGCCGGCGTGCAAATGCTGTGTCTGCTCGGCGAATTGCCTTTATTACGTGACCGGGGCGGCCAGGTGTCGGCGCGGCCCGGCGCGGCGGCGGCGAACCGACGATTTACCGGCTTTCTCGGGCTCGCTTCGCTGTGCTAACGTTCAGCCACTTTGCAAGCGACAGCCGGTGCCGCTTGGTCCGGGCCGGCGAGGGCCTTTTTGGTGAGAGGGTGGTGGTGACCTTGCGACGGCTCTGGTTGTTGGTGCGCGTCGGCCTGGCCGGGCTGGCGTTCCTGGGCTTCTGGTTTGGCGGGATCCTTCTGGTCGCCATCGCCCTGCCCCTGACCCGCCTGCGGCACCGCCGCGCCCCGCCGCTGGAACGGGCGGCCGCCTGCCAGCGCTGGGTGCAACGTTCGTTCACGTTCCTGCTCGATTACGTGCGCTGGTGCGGCCTTCTTCACTTTCAACCACGCACCGTGGATCGCGCCACGCCCGGGCCGCGTTTCGTGATGGTGGCCAATCACCCCACGCTGGTCGACGTGGTGGCGCTGGCGGCGGTCTACGGGCGGCTGACCTGCGCGGCCAAATCGGCGCTGTTCCGCAGCCCGGCCGTTGGCCACGTGCTGCGCTGGTCCGGCTATCTGGACGGCGGCGACGGCGGCGCGTTTTCGGGGGCGTCGGTGGTGCAGCAGGCCCTGGACCGGCTGCGCGGCGACATGCCGGTGCTGATCTTTCCCGAGGGGACCCGGTCGCCGCTGGACGGCCTGCACCCCTTCAAGCGGGGGGCCTTCGAGATTGCCTGCCGGGCCGACGTGCCGATCTTCCCGATCCTCATTCGTTGCAATCCTGCTGCGCTTGGGAAAGGCCGGCCTTGGTATGATATTCCCTCTCGCACGGCCATGTTCACCGTGACGCCGCTTTCCCCCATGAACCCCCGCGATTTCGACCATGACGCCTCGACGATGGCGGCGCGCTGCGAGGCGCTGTTCCGCCGTCAGCTGGGGCTGGTCACGGCCGAGATCGACACACCAGAGGCCCCGGGGCCCCAGGACCAGGCCCTCGAGAACGTAGGACCATGATTGAATTGGAAACCGAGCTGAAGCGTTTGATCATCGAGACCCTGATGCTGGAAGACGTCACCCCCGCCCAGATAGACAGCGAGGCCCCTCTGTTCGTCGAGGGGCTGGGGCTGGATTCCATCGACGCGCTGGAGCTGGCCCTGGCGGTCAGCCGCAAGTACGCCGTGCGCATCAAGGCGGACGACGAACGAAACCGCGACGTCTTCCGGTCGGTGAAAGCCTTGGCCGCCTTCATCCAGGCGGAAACCAGCGTGGCAGCGGGGACCGGATGACCCGGCCGGAGATTCTGGAACGGATCCGCGCCATCCTGGCCGAGACCTTCGAGATCGATCCCGTCCGGGTCACGCCGGAGGCGACGCTGTTCGTCGACCTGGACCTGGACAGCATCGACGCCATCGATCTGGTGGTGAAGCTGCAAGAGTGGACCGGCCGGCGCGTGCCCGAGGAGACCTTGCGCGCGGTGCGGACGGTCGACGACGTCGTCACCATGATCGAAGCGCACCTTGCCGAGGCTGCCGCCCAAGGCCCGGACCAAGGCCCCGACCAGGGCCGGGACCAAGGCCAGGGAAATGGTCCCGGGTGAGCGCGGCGACCGCGGCACATTGACTGTAAAGGCGGGCGTGACCGGGGGCGCTCTCGGCGCGCGGCCGCGCCCGGCAGCGGCGCCGCTGGCGCTGGGGGAGGCGCCGCGTTCGTGGGGGCAGTTGCTCTCCGACGCGGCGGCTGTGGCGGAGCGGTTGCCCGCGGGAAGAGATGTCGTGGACGGGGCGGGCGACCTGGACAGCGCCGCCGACGCGCTGATGATCGCCTGCGTCGATCGTTACCACTTTGCCGTGGCGCTGCTGGCGACCTGGCAGGCCGGGCGCGTGGCGGCGTTGCCGCCCAACGGCCGCGTCGAGACCATCGATGCGCTGTGCGCGGCCGAGAACATCCCGCTGGTCCTGCACGACGGTGGCGGGCGCGGCGGGCTGGACGTGCGGCCGCTGCTGGACGGGGGGATGGGGCCCATGGACGCGCCCAGCTTCGCCGCCGGGCGGACGCTGGTGCGGGTGCACACGTCGGGATCGACGGGAACGCACGTCGCCTGCCCGAAAACGGCGGGACAAATTCTGGGCGAGGCGCGCCTGCTGTGCACGCTGTTCGACCTGGGACCGGAGGCGCGGATCCTGTGCACGGTGCCGCCGCATCACATTTACGGCCTGCTCTTCGGCGTGCTGGTGCCGCTGGTGGGCGGGGGGGCCTTCGTGCGCAGCACCCCGCACCACGCCGAGACCATCGCCGCCCAGGCTGCGGGTTTTGGCGCCAACGTCCTGGTCAGCGTGCCGGCGCACCTGCACGGCCTGGGCGTGCTGGCGCCGGGCGCGCTGCCGTCGCTGCGACGAATCGTCTCGTCGGGGGCGCCGCTGCCGCGCGAAACGGCGGCGGCCGTGGCCGCGCTGACGGGGATCGCGGTGACGGAGATCTTGGGTTCAACCGAGACCGGCGGGATGGCCTGGCGGCAGTCAGACGCTGACGGCGACGACGACGGCTGGCGGTCATTTCCCGGCGTGCAAGTCTTTGCCGGCGACGACGGCCTGCTGCGGGTCTCGTCTCCTTTTGCCGATGGTGACCTGGAAGACAGCGGCAGCCTGCGCGGCGCCGACCGCGTGGCGATCCTTCCCGACGGCCGTTTTCGCCTGCTGGGGCGCGCCGACGCCGTGGTCAAGATCGGCGGCCAGCGCATCGCCACCACCGAGGTCGAGCGGCGCCTGCGTGAGATCCCGGGCGTGCGCGACGCGGCGGTGCTGACCGTCGACGTGGCGGGGCCGCGGCAACATCAAATGTGGGCCGCCGTGGCCGGTGACGGCCTGTCGGTCCCGGCGTTGCGCGCGGCGCTGTTGCGCTGGCTGGATCCGGTGGCCGTCCCCCGGCGTTTCCGCATCGTCGAAAAACTGCCGCGCGAAGAAAATGGCAAGCTGACGCAGGCGCGCCTGCGAGCGCTGTTTGACGACAACCGTCCCGCCGGCGCGCAAGGGACAGTGACGCTGACCCGCACCATCCCGGTCGACTCGCCGTTCTTCGAGGGGCACTTCGAAGGGTTCGCCATCTTGCCGGGCGTGGTGCAGCTGCACGACGTCTTGCTGCGCCCGGTGCGCCAGCAGTGGCCGGCGCTGTGGCGGCTGCGCAAGATCCTGCGCTTGAAATTCCGGCGCCCCATTCGCCCCGGCGACGCGCTGACCATTGATTTGACGCGCGCCGCGGACAAGGTGACGTTCGAGATCCGCAGCGCGAAGGGTCCGGTCAGCTCGGGCGTGTTTGTCTTCGACACGAGCGAAGGCTAGCGCGCGCATGTCGTCGCCGGCGTTTCGCCCCTGCGCGCTGATCCCGACCTACGACAACCCGCTGACCATCGCCGCCGTGGTGGCCGAGGCGCGGCGCCATCTCAACGACGTGCTGATCGTCGACGACGGCAGCGGCCCGCCGGGGCGGGCGGCGGTCGAGGCGTTGGCCCGCCAGGGCGCTGCCACCGTCACCCACCGGCCGCGCAACGGCGGCAAAGGGGCGGCGGTGAAGACCGGCTTTCAGGCGGCGCACGACGCGGGGTTCACCCACGCCCTGCAGATCGACGCCGACGGACAGCACGACCCCACCGACATTCCCAAGCTGCTGGCGCTGGCCGCCCAGCGGCCCGAGGCCGCCGTCCTGGGCCATCCTGTCTTCGACGACTCCACGCCGCGCGGGCGACGCGCCGCCCACGGGTTGACCAACTTCTGGACGCGCCTGGAAACTGGCGGCCGGGCCATCGTCGATCCGCAGTGCGGGTTTCGCGTCTATCCGCTAGAACCGGCCCTGGGCGTGGGGGCCGTGGGCAATCACATGGAGTTCGACATCGAGATCGCCGTGCGCCTGGTCTGGGCCGGCGTGCCGATCATCAATGTCCCGACGCGCGTCCGTTACCTGGCGGCGGCCGCCGGCGGCGTCTCCCACTTCCGACCGGTCGGGGATAATGTAGCCATCACCCTGATGCACACCCGTCTGGTCTTGGGGTCGATCCGCTGGCGCTGGCGGCGCCTTCTGCGGAGGCAGCTCCGGTGAGCGCTTCGGCCGGCAGCAACATCGCGCCCCTGGCGCCGCGCCCACCGTCGCCGTCACCTGCTGACGCAGGCGGCGCGGGGTGGTTGCAGATGGTGGAGCGCGGCAGCGCCGCCGGCCTGTGGTTGATGCTGGCCATCTGTCGCCTGCTGGGCCGACGCGTGGCCCGGCTGGTCTTGCCGCCGGTGGTCCTTTATTTCGTGGCGACCTCCGGGCAGGCGCGGCGTGGCTCGCGTGCGTACCTGCGCCGCATCGGTCAGCGCCATGGATTCTGGGCGGTGTATCGCCATTGCCTGCGTTTCGCCCAATGCACGCTGGATCGGGTGTTCTGGACGTTGGGGCAGACCTGGCGCTTCAACGTCACCAGCACCGGGTCGGCGCATCTGACGGCAGCGCGCGCCAGTGGCAAGGGCGCGCTGCTGATCGGCGCGCACCTCGGCAGCTTTGAAGCGATGCGGGGCATGGCCTTGAAACAGACACTGCCTCTGAACGTGATCGGTTATTTCAAGAACGCCCGCCTCATCAACGGCCTCTTGGCCCGTTTCAACAGCGATCTGGCGGTGCGGGTGATCCCCATCGAACCCGGGATCGATTTCGTGCTGCGCCTCAAGGAACGGATCGAAGCCGGCGAGCTGGTGGCCCTGCTGGCCGATCGGGTGGGGCTGACCGAGCGCACCGTCGAGGTCGATTTTTTGGGCGGAAAAGCCCTTCTGCCCACCGGTCCTTATATGCTGGCGGCCATGCTGGGGTGCCCAGTCTACCTGACCTTCGGCCTTTACCACGAGCCGAACCGTTACGACCTTTACTGCGAGCCGTTCGCCGAACGGGTGTCCCTGTCACGCGGCTCGCGCGAGGCCGACGCCCGCGCCTACGCCCAGCAATACGCCGACCGCCTGGAACATTATTGCCGGCTGGCGCCCGACAACTGGTTCAACTTTTTTGACGTCTGGAAGCAGCCCGCATGACCATCAGCAAGACCACCGCCGTGTCCGATGCCGCAACCGAGCCGCTGGCGATAGGCCGCGCCCCGCTGACCATCGAAGACGTCTGCGCCGTTGCGCGCGGGCTGCGCGCGGTCACGCTGGACGGCGATCCGGCGTTTCGCGACCGCCTGGAAGCCAGCCACCGCAGCCTGGAGCGCCAGCTGCGCGCCGGGCGCGCCATCTACGGCGTCACCACCGGCGTGGGCGAATCGTGCGAGACCGCGGTGCCGGTGCCCATGGCCGAGACGCTGGCGCTGAACCTTCTGCGTTTTCACGGCTGCGGCACGGGCGCGGTGCTCAGCGACGAAGAATCGGCGGCCGTGGTCGCGGTCCGTCTGGCGTCGCTGGCGCGCGGGCATTCCGGCGTTCGCCCGGTGGTGCTGCAGCGGCTGGTTGAATTGCTGGCGAATCGGATCTTGCCGCAAATTCCGTCGGAGGGCTCGGTGGGGGCCAGCGGCGATCTGACGCCGCTGTCGTACGTGGCGGCGACGCTGATCGGCGAGCGCGAGGTCTCTTTTCGCGGCGAGGTGGTGGCCGCCAAGACCGCGCTGGAGGCCTGCGACCTGCGCCCGCTGGCCCTGCAGCCGAAGGAGAGCCTGGCCCTGATGAACGGGACCAGCATGATGACGGGGCTGGCCTGCCTGGCGTTCGCCCGGGCCCAGCGCCTGGCCCGGCTGGCGGCGGCGCTGACGGCGGGGGCCAGCGACGTGCTGCGCGGCAACCCCAGCCATTTCGATCAGCGCATCTTCGATCTGAAGCCGCACCCCGGACAGTCGGCCTGCGCGCGCTGGATCCGCGAGGACATCGAATATCAGCCGGAGGCGCCGCGCTCAGCGACGCGCATTCAGGATCGCTATTCGATCCGCTGCGCGCCGCACGTCATCGGCGTGCTGCTGGACGCGCTGGGCGCCTTCCGCAGTTTTCTTGAGACCGAGATCAACAGCGTCAACGACAATCCCATCGTCATCGCCGACAGCGACGAGATGCTTCACGGCGGCAACTTTTACGGCGGGCACATCGCCTTTGCCATGGACGGACTCAAGGCCGCGGTGGCCAGCGTCGCCGATCTGCTGGACCGGCAGATGGCCCATCTGTGCAACCCGATGGTCAACGCCGGCCTGCCCGGCGACCTGGTGTGGCGGCAGGGCGCCGACAAGGTCACCCACCACGGCTTCAAGGCCATGCAGATCAGCGCGTCGGCGCTGACCGCCGAGGCGCTGAAGCTGACCATGCCGGCCGCCTCGTTTTCGCGCAGCACCGAATCGCACAACCAGGACAAGGTCAGCATGGGCTCGATCGCCGCGCGCGACTGCCAGCGCGTGCTGGATCTGACCGAGACGGTGGCCATCATCGAGTTGCTGGCCGTCTGTCAGGCGGTCGACATTCGTGCCAGCGAAGGCTGTCACCTCCGCAGCCGGACGCTGTTGCAGGCGGTACGCGCCGTGGTGCCGCGCAACGAAGCCGACCGACGCCAGGACGGCGACATCGCCCGCCTGTTGCAGCTTTACCGCGACGGCCAGCTGCCCATCGGCGCGTCGGATCTTCCATGAGCGCGCTCCGTGCGGCGATCGCCTGTGCGCTGATCGGGGCCACCGCGACGGCCACGGCGACGGCGACGGCGCCGAAGAAGACAGCCCCCGTCGATCTGGACGCGCTGTTGAACCAGTTCGCCAAGGCGCCGGGCCTGGCCGCTCACTTTCGCGAAGAGAAGCACATCGCCCTCCTCGACGCGCCGGTGATCAACGAGGGGACCATCGCCTTCATGCCGCCGGCCCGTTTCGCCCGCCACACCGAAAAGCCGATCGCCTCGACGCTGCTGATCGACAACGGCCGGCTGCAGTTCGGCGACGCCGACGGCAAGCAGAGCATGGAGCTGGGCACCAACCCGGTGGCCAAGCTGTTCGTCGACAGCTTCGTGATGATCCTGGCCGGCGATCGCAAGGGGCTGGAACGCGTCTTCACCATCAAGGTGGCCAAGCCCACGGCCGGCGGCGGCGGCGCCGATGCCTGGCGCGTGGCGCTGACGCCGCGGGTGTCGCCCATGGACAAGGTCATTCGCGAGCTGACCCTGAGCGGCGTCGGCCTGGCCCTGCGCGAGCTCGAGGTGCGCGAGAGCAGCGGCGATTGGTCGCGCACGACGTTCACCGACATCGACGTCAACCATCGCTACACCCCCGCCGAACAGGAGCGCGTCTTCCGCCTGCCCTCGCGCTGACTGAAAAGGGATGAAGCT
>JAXDMH010000134.1:0-7326 GCA_034666225.1 Myxococcales bacterium | reverse complement strand
CGCGAATGCCAGTAGCCAATGCAATTTCCTCATGTACGGACCTCCGGGGTGTGATGGGTGGATTAAGTACTTGTCCTGAAAAAGAGTACTGCAAATTACACAAATGAAGGAAGGTCGTCAAGACTGGTTTTGCACCGGAACAGAAAAAACGTGGCACGACGTGGAGTGTCCCCGCAGACGGCGCGGGGCTGCCGCGTGATGCGACCGGGCGTAAATATTTACGTCGTCTTAGGCCTGGGTTTCTTTCCCCTGCGGATGCGGGAGAATCGCAGCGCCTTCCCTTAGACTTGCCATGTGTCCCGACCCCCTAGCGCTGGATGACGGTGACCGCGTGATCGGACGCGTGATCAACAATTACGAGATCAAATCCGTGGTTGCCGAAGGCGGGATGGGCAAGGTTTACCTTGCCGAGCACCCCTTCATGGGTCGGCGCGCCGCCATCAAGATCCTGCGCGGGATGTACCTGGAAGACAAAGCGATGGTCACCCGCTTTGTAAACGAAGCGCGCGCCGCCAACGCCATCAACCACCCCAACATCGTCGAGATCATCGACGTCGGTTATCTGCCGGACGGGCCGCCGTACCTGATGATGGAGTTTCTGGAAGGCGAAACCCTGGGGATGCGGATGGCCCGGATTGGCCGGTTGTCACCGGCAGAGTCGGTTCGCATTCTCGATCAGGCTGCGTCGGCGCTGGAGGCGGCCCACGCCGCGGGCATCGTCCACCGCGATCTCAAGCCCGACAACCTGTTCTTGATCCCCGCGAGTGGCAACCCGGGAGCCGAGCGGGTCAAGGTCGTCGACTTTGGCATCGCCAAGCTGGAGGGGCCGGGCATGGGCGAGTCGGTGCGCACCACCGGCATGGTGCTGGGCACGCCAAATTACATGTCGCCCGAGCAATGCCGCGGCACCGGCCTCGATCATCGGACGGACATCTATGCGCTGGGCGCCATTCTCTATCAAGCGCTGTGCGGGAAGCCTCCGTTCGTCGGTGAGGCGCAGATCGACGTGATGATGATGCACGTGGTGAAGATACCGACCGCGCCGCGCGAGCTGTTCCCGGACGTTCCGGAGCACCTGGAACAGATCGCGCTGCGCGCCCTGGCCAAGCGGCCCGAAGATCGATTCGCCTCGATGTCCGAACTGAGAGCGGCCCTGGCCGCGCAGACCTATTCGACGGGAACGTCCGGGGTCAGCCAGCCGGCCGGCGAGCGCCTGGTGGTCGAGCCTTCGTCGTCGCGCGCCGCTTTGGATTCGCCGTCACGAAGGCGATGGGTGTGGGTGTCGCTGGCCATCGCGGTGGGCATCGCTGTGGGTTGGGTGGGGGCGTGGCGCCTGCGGGGCGACGGGCGGGCACTGCCGTCGACGGCGGCGTCGAACCCTTCGTCTAACCCTTCGGGGGAGCCGGGCGCACCAGCGACGCCGACCGCGGGGACAGCCGCTCCAGCTGCGACCGCCCCCGCGTCGCCCGGCGCGCCTTCCGCTGCGACCCCGGTTGTCGAAGCGCCGCCAGTTCCACCGTCTCCTCCCGCTGCGCGGGCAGGGCCGTCAGGGCGAGAAGGCAAGGCGAACCGTGAGGCGATCGGGGCAGGTGAGCCATCCGATTCGCGTTTGCAGCCGGGCTCGCGCTTGAGCCCCGGTCGTTCCGCGGCCGCACGCCGCAAAAAAAACGGTCGCGCGCGCGCCGCCAGCGACGGAGACGACGCGCCGCTGCCCCTGCGAGCGGAACCGCCACGTAATGACAGCGGCGGCGAAGCTGCCAAGAAAGGGATGAACAAGTGGTAAGCCAGTTCGGGTCGCGCAGTCGACATGAGTGACGATTCTGGTCCGGGAGCGCCCGAGGAAGATTTCGCCGCATTGATGGCCGAGGATGATCGACGCGGCGGCGGCCGTCGCCGACAGCCGGCCTATGCCGTGGGCGACGCCGTGCGTGGCCGCGTGGTGACGATCGGACAGGAGATCGCCGTCGTCGAGCTGGAGGGCGGCGGCGAAGGAACGCTGGACATCGTGGAATTGCGCGGACCCGATGGCCAGCTGACCGCAGCGGTCGGTGACACTGTTGACATGCGCGTGGCGGCCGTCGGCGAGAAGGCCGGGCTGGTGACGCTGCATCGGGCCTCCCTGGGCGGGGGCGCCGCCATCGGCGGTCGGGGATCGGGCGAGGCGTATGCCGCGCTGGCGGCGGCTGTTGAAACGCGCATTCCCGTCGAGGGGATCATCACCGCCATCAACAAGGGCGGCGTCGAAGTGCAGGTGGCGGGCCTTCGTGCGTTCTGTCCCATCTCGCAGCTGGATCTTCGCCCGGTTGCCGATCCAACGACGCTGGTCGGCCAACGGTTGGCCTTTCGGGTGATCCGATATGAGGATGATCGCCGGGGACCGAACGTGGTCCTTTCCCGTCGGGCGCTGCTGCAAGAGGAGGCCGACCGACGCGCGAAGGAGACGCGTCGCACGCTGGTGATGGGCGCGGTCTTGCCGGGGGTCGTGTCGGCGCTGAAAGATTTTGGCGCCTTCGTGGATCTGGGCGGCATCGACGGGATGCTGCCGGCGTCCGAGCTGGGGCACACGCGCGGCGTTCGTCCGGCGGATGTGCTGACGGTGGGCCAGACCATCACGGTGCAGGTGACCCGCATCGAAAAGCGCGACGATGCGCGACGGCCCGAGCAGATTTCGTTGTCGCTGAAGTCGCTGCAGGCGGATCCCTGGGACCAGGTGATGGCGAGATTTCCGCCCGGAACCCTGGCGCGTGGAACGGTCACCCGCGCCGAACCCTTTGGCGTCTTCGTCGAGATCGCGCCTGGGGTGGAGGGACTTCTGCATATCAGCGAGCTGGGCAACGACAAACGACTGCGCCACGGGCGGGACGCCGCCAAACCCGGAGAGGCCATCGAGGTGGCCGTCCTGGCCGTTGACAGCGAGAAACGTCGCCTGTCGTTGGGGCTGGCCAGTCAGCAGGAACAGCTGGACGACGAGGGGCGTGCGGCGGCGGCGCGGGCGGCCGCTCCGTCACGTTTGGGCACATTGGGCGACCTTTTCGGGCGTCCGAAGGCCAAGCGAACCGGGCGATAAAGGCGCGCCGCGTCCCTGAATTGCGCTGTCATTGCGCCGCCATCTGGCGAGGGGGCGGTTCGTTCGTAAGTTGTCAGGAGGGAATAAATAGAAAGGTCGGTCGTTCCTGTTCCAGTAGAAAAAATGAGGTGCAGCATGGAAATTCGGGTGGGGCGAGGTGAGGATGGTGGCGAGACGCGCGTGTTCATCGAGGGCGTCTTGGATGCGGTGACGGTGACGGAGGTGCGCACATCGCTGGAAGCAGTGGTGACCGATCAGACGAGGATCGTCGTCGATCTTTCCCGGCTGAGAATGATCGACAGCTGCGGTGTCGGTGTGCTGGTGGCGCTTTACAAGCGGGCTCGCGCGAACAATTGCTCTTTCGTGGTGACGGGTGCGACTCAGCAGCCGCTGGCCATTCTGAAGTTGCTGAACCTCGATCGGGTGTTCACGATCGATAGCGTCCGCCCCGAGCCTGTGGCGGCGATACAACCTCTTGTTGCCGAACAGGCGCCGACGCCGCGCGTCCAGCTGCTGTCAGCCGCGTCATAATCTTGCGGCGACCCTCCAGGCGAAAAACCGCCCACGGTCGCTGCGCGATTTCGGAAATTGACATGTGTTTGAGTGGCGGGCGGCAGGTCAGCATATCGATTTATCTTTGACGAACCTCGCTGATCTCGCTCATTGTCAAACCTTCAGAGTTCGAGCTCTTGGAGGTTTTCATGACTCGCTCGTTTGCGCGTGGCGCTGTGTTCCTGAGCGCTGTGCTGGTCTGGAGCTGTGCAAGTTCAGATAGCCCATCCGGCGGTGTGAATGGGGGAAGTGGCGGCAGCATCGGGGCGGGGACCGGCGGAAGCGGCGGATCGATCACGGCAGGGACCGGTGGCAGCGGTGGATCGATCGACGTCGGTGGTTCGGGAGGTGAATCGGTCGATGCCCCGGCGGAAGTAGCGCCTGCCGGCACGGGCGGAATCTCCATGGACAACGTCACCAGCGAGGGCGATGGCGATCGGGTGATCGGCCCGAACTACATGCGGGATCCGCGACTGAGCGATCCCGCGGCGCCCAAGGGCAAGCAGTTCCGGTTCTCCATGGCCGGTTCGCAGAGCACGATCTACAAGGGCATCAACGGCAGTTACAACCGGAGCGTGAACGTCTACGTGCCGATGCAATACGATCCGGCAAAGCCGGCGGCGTTGATCGTCACGCAGGACGCGCTGGGCGGTGGTCAGCTGCCCGGCCTGCTGGACAACATGATCAACAAGAAGATGTTGCCGGTCATCGTCGCCATGTTCGTGGCCAACGGCGGCGGCGACTCCGTGGGCAGCGAGCGCGGGCTGGAGTACGACACCGTGTCGGGACTCTTCGCGGAATACATCATGAAGGAAGTGGTTCCGCGGGCCATCATGGAAGCCAAGACCCAGCTGAACATCGATCTCAAGATCACCGACGATCCGTCGGGTCACGCCACGCTGGGGGGCAGCTCGGGCGGGGCCGCTTCGTTCTCGATGGCCTGGTGGCACCCCGACTACTTTCGGCGGGTGATCACCTATTCCGGAACATACGTCACGCAGGTGCCGGGGGGATCGCCGTTCCCGCACGGTTGCTGGATCTATCACGACGTCGATCCGTACGACGCGAACAAGCCGAATGGTCTCATCGTGCAGCACTGCGAGCCGACCGCCGGTTTCACCGGCGACAGCAAGCCTGGGCCGTGCGACACGCCGCTGACCCAGGCCAAGTGCGAAGCCGTGACCGGCTGCGCCTGGAACACCACGGTCAATCGTCCCCTGCGCATCTGGCACGAGTCGGCGGAGCCCAACGATCTGGGCGCCGGCGAAGCGGCCAGCACCTACCGCAACTTCGATCTGGCCAATCGTCGAATGGCCGCGGCGTTCAAGCTGCGCGGGTACCACTATCACTATGACCACGCGCTGGGCGCCGGTCACGTCGACGGCAATGTCGTCAATCAGACGATCGGCGAGGCGATGCTGTGGGTGTGGCGGGGGTATCCGCTGTGACGCTCGCTGCGCTCGCTGCGCGAAAGGGGCCTGCTGGCCCCTCTCGCGGGCTCTCCCCGGCGCTTCTCGCAAGGTGAGCCGGCCGAGCAGAGCCCGGCCTCCCGTCGATAGACTCGCTCCCTTCGGTCGCTCCGGCGCCAAGACGGTGGGGTGAGCGCAGCGCAGCTGGACAACGGGGAGGGCGACTATTGAATTTTGGTCAGTACGGTTGACCAGGGTCGGTGGGTTGGGGAACATGGGGCGGTCAATGTCGCTGATCGCGCGATTGGGCCGTCGGTCGGCGGGTGGGTGGTTTGGGGTGGTGTTTGGGTTGGGGGTGCTCTGCGCGTTGCCGGCGCTGAGAGCCGGGTTTTATGCGGATGATTATGTGCAGCTGGCCAAGCTGCGGGCGGGGGGGACGGCGGGGCAGCGGGCGGCTTCGTTGTTCACGTTCGCGGAGGGAGGAGCGGCGACGCGGCGGTTGATCGGGGACGGGACCTTGCCCTGGTGGACCACGCCGGAGCTGCGCGTGCGATTTTTTCGGCCCCTGTCGGCGGGGTTGATGATGGCTGATCACGCGCTGTTTGGGTTGCAGCCGCTTGGGTATCACGTGCACAGCTTGCTGTGGTGGTTGGCGTGGATGGGCGGCACGGCGCTGTTGTTTCGGCGGATATTTCCGCCGCGGCTGGGGCTGCTGGCTTTTGTGGTGTTCGCGGTCGACGATGCGCATTGGCTGCCCATCGGCTGGATCGCCGGACGCAACGCCACCGTGGCCATGGCTTGCGTGGTCTGGGGGTTGCTCGCTTATTTGCGGTATCGCGACGAGCGGTGGCGCCCGGGGTTGATGCTGGCGCTGGGGGTGTGGGCGCTGGCGTTGCTGGCGGGCGAGGTGGCCCTGTCCGGATTGATGTACGTCGTCGCGTACGAGCTGGTGCGCGATCCAGGCGGTGGCGATGGCGCCTGGGCGGCGCGGCTGCGACGGCTTTGGCCGCTGGGATTGTTGCTGGCTGGCTATGCCATCCTTTACGGCTGGAGCGCCTCTGGCGTGCGCGGGTCTGGCGCGTACGTCGATCCGATCCACGAGACCGGCGCGTTCATTGCGGCGCTGGCCAGGCGCGGGCCGGCGCAGTTCGGGGCGCTGATCTTCGGCGCCCCTCTGGATCTTTGGCTGCTGACGCCGCTGCAATTGGTTTTCGTCGCCGTCGGTCTGGTCGCTATCTTGGTGACGGTTCCCTGGTTCTTGGCGGCCACGCGGGCCTTGCCGGCCCCTGACCGGATCGGCGCGCGTTGGCTGGCGCTGGGCGGGGCGCTGTCTTTGATACCAACGTCGGCGGGGTTGCTGGGCGAGCGCTCGCTGGCGGCGGGCAGCGTCGGCGCGGCCGCCATGGTGGCGGTGCTGCTGCGGCACGGCTGGGTCCGGCGGCGCGAGGTGCAGGGGGCAAAGCGGATTGCCTTCGCGGTTGGCGTGCTGGCGCTGGCGATCCCCAACCTGGTGGTGGCGGCGCCCTGGTTGGTGACGAAGTTGTTCTTCTTGAACGCCAACGGACGGGCGCTGGAGCACGTCGCCGCCACGGCCGACGCGGCGGCGCCCGCGCCGGCGCGGGCCGTGTTGCTCTGGTCCGATGACTTGATGATCGGTTCGTACACGCCGATCATCGCGCGTCTGGCGCATCCCGGGTCGTTGCCGTCGTTTCGCGTGCTGGCCATGGCCTCCGTCGATCTGCTGATGACGCGCGTCGCGCCCGACACTCTGGAGCTTTCTTGCCTCGACGGAGCTCTTCTGACCTCGGAGTGGGAACGGTTGTTTCGGGCCGACAATCTGCCGTTGTCTGCCGGCGCAACCGTGTCATTGGACGGCCTGACGATCCAGATCGCCAAAGACGACGACGCTGGGCGGCCTTCGCGGGTTCGATTTCGGTTCGATGTGCCTCTGGACGATCCCTCGCTGCAGTTCTTGGAATGGCGCGGCCGGCGCCTGGTCCCGGCGGAGCTGCCCGCCGTTGGTGAAACCCGGCCTGTCTTCCGGAACCCGCCGCTGCTGACGGCGGGCGTCGACTAGCTCGGAACCCTCAGATGGGTTCCGAACCTCCCGCGGTGAGCTCCGGCCGGCAAAGCCGGCCTACGCTCTACGCGCTCCTAGGTCCCCTCCAGGTCCTGGGGACCGCTATTAAATCCCGGTCAATAGCTGTATGCTGGCCGCCTCGCGGACGCCGTTTCGGAGGACAGCAATGCAAACATCGACCATGGCCCGCTTCGTTCGATCTGTCGGCTTCGGTGCCG
>JAXDMH010000133.1:0-3653 GCA_034666225.1 Myxococcales bacterium | reverse complement strand
CGCGCGCCGGGGCCCGAGCATGGCGCCGAGAAAAGGAAGGCCAATGGCGACGCCACTGGCGCCGCGAAGCATGGTACGGCGGCTGAGCTTCTTCATGGACGCACCACCTGCAGCTGCAAGAATGCTGGCGTTTGGGTCATGGCAACGGCCAGATCAAGAATCAGCCGCTTGTTGGATTGAAACTTTTGAGTCAGTTGCTTGATGGTCGGATCGTCGTCGGTGGTCTCGAAGCGCCCGAAGCCAAAGCGGAAGAGTTGCTTGACCATGCAGGCGCTGACCTGATCACTGGCGGCCAGTTTCTTCGCCAGCGCGACCGCGCCCACGAACGGACCGTCCACGTCGGTGCCGATCAACTCGCCCGAGGCATCGATCGGCAAGCCACCCTCCTTGTCACGCCATTTCCCCAGACCGTCATAGTTCTCCATGGTCAGCCCGATGGGGTCCATCATTGTGTGGCAGGTGGCGCACGCCGGGTCGGCCCGGTGCTGCGTGAAGCGCTGGCGCGCGGTGGTTCCGGGCGTCACGGCCGGCGGGGTGATGTTCGCATTCTGGGGAGGCGCGGGGACGACGCCACACAGCACGTTTTCCCGGATGAACTTCCCGCGCTGCACCGGCTCGGTGGTGTCAGCCTTGGCCAGCGTCGCCAGGAAGGCGGGCTGGGTGAACAGTCCCGCGCGCTGAGTCGGATCAAGGTCGAACCGGCTGTCGCCGCCACCGGCCGGAGGCGTCAGCCCATACAGGGTCGCGACAGCCGCCGGTCCGTAGGAATACGGCGCGGTCAACAAGGTCCCGAGATCCCCCGGGCCACCGAACAGGGTGTGCCTGACGAAGCTCTGGGTCTCGGCCTTGAAGGCCGCGCCCAGATCCGTTGTGAACTCCGGATAGGCGGTCACGTCTTTTTTCATGCGGTCGACGGTGGAGACCTGCAGCCATTCGACAAAGAACTGCGCCATTCGATCCTGGGCCGTCGTGTTGCCGGCGGCGAGCAGACGCTGCGCTTGCGCGGCCACCTGGGCCGGCGTGCGCAGGGCGTCCTGCTGCGCCGCCGTGAAGAGGTCCGCGTCAGGCATGGACCCGATCAGGAAATAAGACAGGCGCGAGGCCATCTCCCACGATGTCAGCGGAACGGCGGACGCCTTCGGGGACGCCGTCGGGTCGCCAAACTCGATCCGATAGAGAAAACCGGGGGACAGCAGGATCGTTTGCAAGACCATCTGCACGCTGGTCGGGATGTCGAAATCGGCGCGGCCCTTGGTGTAGACCGCTGCGAGGCTGTCAATCTCGGACGCGATCAGCGGCCGGCGCCAGGCACGCTGGCCGAACTGGGTGACGAAGCTGCGCAGGCAGGAATCCTCTTTCCCCGTCGGATCACAGCCGAGAAGAGCGGTCAGATTCTTGGTCGCCGCAGCCGACAGAGCCTCGGCGGCCCCCAGATACTCTTGCGCCAATGTGGTGTCGACGTTCTGGGTGTCGGCGTTGTTGGTGAATCCATTCGACAGGGTGTCCGGCTCGAATTGCAACGCGGGTTGGCTGGTGTCGCCGAGCAGCGCGAGGACGGTGTTGTTGTACTCGGTTCGGGTCAACCGCCGCAGCGGGGACCGTCCTGGCACAAGAGGCTGGCTGGTCGCCCCGCCCGAGCCGTTATTGCCAGTGCCGTTCGTGCCTCCGGTTGGCCCCCCCGGCGACTCCGGCGCGCTCGTCGGACCGATGGTTCCCGTGCAGGCCGCGCCGCCGGCGCTCGCCAGAACAATCGCTGCCAAGGCAATTGTAGTTCCATAGGAGTGCGTGCTTTTCATTAGTCGCCGGTACAGAGGTTGTGTGGGGGGCGAAAAAGGACCGCTTTTTCGAACAGGCGACAGTGTCCATGCGATCGCAGGACGCCCCACGTCAAGCGGCCCAACCGGTCGCGACCGTTGCGCCCCGGAGATGAGCGCGGACGGTAACGTCGGACGCGCCGAGCGTTACCCCCGCCTGGACTTCCTCGACGCCTGCAGTGCGCCAGTTGGCCCACCCTGCGGCGTTTCCAGGCGGCCCGGAACGTGCAGACTCAAGGAACCATGCTCTATTGGGGACTGGGATTCTTGGTGCTCGCAGTGACCACTTTGGTTCTCGACTCGGTGGGCCTCCTGCCCGGGGCCGGTGGCTTCACAAACGTCTCCCTGATTGTCGCGCTGATCCTCCTGGCGGCGGGCGCGCTGACGCTCGGCCATCGCCACTATCACCGCCGTCGAAAAATGCGTCTGCATCACGCCGCCCGCCTGTAGCGACGTGCGCTATTCGCGAGCATAGAGAGGCGGGCGGCGCTCGATCCAGGCCGCGAGGCCTTCGGCGAGGTCATGGGTCGGCACCAGGCTGGCGAACTGCTCGCTCTCGACTTGCAAGCCTTCACCGATGGACATGTTCAGGCCGCGCGTGACCGCGGTCAGAATGCCGCGAATCGCCAGCGGCGAATGGCGGACAATGCGCGCCGCCAGCTGCCGCGCGGCGGAGAGCAGTTCGTGGTGTGGAATAACGGCGTTGATCAATCCCAGCTCCAGCGCCCGCCCTGGCGAGAAGGGGTCACCGGTCAAAAGCAGTTCCAGCGCCCGCTTCCGTCCGGCCAGGCGTGGCAGGCGCTGTGTGCCGCCGAAGGTCGGCGGCATGCCCAGGTTGATCTCTGGCTTGGCAAAGACGGCCCTGTCGCTGGCGATCGCCAGATGAACAGCCTCGGTGATCTCACAGCCGCCCCCGAAAGCCAGCCCGTTGACGGCGGCAATGACCGGCTTCGGGAAGGCCTCCAGTCGCGCGGTCATCGCTTGCCCCCGGCGGACGAAGTCGCGCACCGCCGTGTGCGCTCCCGCGCTCACGCTCTTTGCGAACTCGTGAATGTCGCCGCCAGCGGAGAAGGCGCGGTCGCCGGCGCCGGTCACAATGACGGCCCGCAGTTCGGGCGTCACCTCGATCCGATCGAGGTACGCCATCAGCTGATCGATCAGCTGGTAGTTCAGTGCGTTCAGTTTGTGCGGGCGGTTCAGGGTCAAAAGCGCGATGCCATCTGTTGTTGCAAGGAGCACCGGGTCGGACATGGTCGTTCTCCTGGTAGGGACAAGCGGTCCGTATCACCGTAGGCGCGTGGAGCGACGATGTATATTCACTGGGCGGTATACATTGGCGCCATGCCGCGATCTGCAGAGCCAACCCGGGAACGCCTTCTGACCGCCGCTTCCCAGCTGTTCTATGCCGAGGGCATCCGCAGCGTCAGCGTGGACGCCGTGGCGGCGAAGGCCGGCGTGACCAAGCGTACCCTCTACTATCATTTCAAGAACAAGGACCAGCTCATTGCTGCTTACCTGGAGGCCCGCGACCAGCCCAATCTCGCGTTGTTCAAGCGTTGGTTCGCCGAAACCAGGGGTGGGCTGGCGGCCAAGGTTCAGGGCATATTTCACAACCTCGCGCGCGCCGCCCGCCACCCCAAATGGAAAGGCTGCGGCTTCCTCCGCACCACGGCTGAACTGGCCAGCATGCCGGGACATCCGGCCATCCGGATCGGCGTCGCACACAAGAAGAAGTTCGAGGACTGGTTGCGCCTGACCTTCGAGGCGGAGGGAATCGGCAAGGCTTCACTGTTGGCGCGACAGGTTCTGCTGCTTCTGGACGGCTCCTTTGCCGTCGTG
>JAXDMH010000132.1:0-6088 GCA_034666225.1 Myxococcales bacterium | reverse complement strand
CGCTGCCGCGGTCTCGGCGTCAGTGCCGGCGCTGTCGCTGTCGTTGTCGCTGGCGCTGTCGCTGTCGCTGTCCGCGGTCACCGAGCCTTGCTCCCCACACGCAGCTGGCAGACCTCCAGGTAACGGGCGGCGGGCCAGTTTGACGGCGTCGGAAAGTCCGGGGGCAGGCCGCCCAGCTCCAGGACGGCCGCCGCGCGTCCGGCCAGCGCCAACCCCGCCTCAACGTGGCGCAACACGCTGGCGCCGCGGTGATTGTTGGACGAGACCCACAGGTGCCCGCCACCGTCGTCGGGAAACAGCGCGCAAGCGGCGGCGATCAGTTCAGGGTAGTCGCGCTTGGCCGCCCAGGACGCCGCGCCCGCGCCGGAGACCGTGGGCGGGTCCAGGATGATCACGTCGTACGTGGCCCGCTGGGTCTTTTCTGCATCGAGAAACCGAAAGACGTCGCTGGCCTCCCAGCGGAAGCGGGGCGCCTCCGGATCGAGCCCCGACAGTCGAAAGTTCTCGCGCGCCCAGGCCAGGGGGCCGGCGGCCAGATCGACGCTGACCACGGCGGCGGCAGCGGCGCGCGCCGCGGCCAGTGACAGCGCGCCGGTATAGGCGAACGTGTTCAGCACGCGCTTGCCGCGCACGAAACGGCCCAGCCCGGCCCGGTGTTCGCGCATGTCTGAAAACAGCCCGACGTTGATCCCGCCCCGCAGGTGCACCTCGTACGGCACACCGGCCTCGCGCACGATCAGCTTGGCCGGCGGTTCGGCGCCGACGATCAAATCCTGGGCGCGCAAATCCTGGGCGCGCTCGGCGCGGGCGCCTTGCGCCTTGAGGCGGGTCTTGACCACGACGCCCCGCAAGGAGACGCCGACGTCGGCGAACACGACCAGCGCCGCTTCCGCCACCGACCGGGCGTGACCGACCAGCCCCCGCGACAGCGCCGTGGCCACCGCGTATTCACCGTAAACGTCGGCCGAAACGCCCGACAGCCCATCACCCTCGCCGTTGATCAATCGGTAAGCCGACTGCCCGTCGACCAACCCCATCGTTTGTCGAAGTTGCAGCGCGCGGCGCACCCGCCCCCGAAAGAAAGCCGCATCGAAAGCGCGCGTGCCTTCCAGCTCCGCCGCCCCCGCCCAGATCCGCACCACCTCATTCTCCGGATCCGCCACCCCGGCCCCCAGCGCCTCGCCAACCGTTGAAAACAGCCGCACCGGCCGCCCAGCATCCAGCACGGTTTCCCCCACCACCTCCGCGATCGGAATCTGCGGCTGCCCCGCCCGCACCCACTCCCCCGCCCCCACCGTCACCGTCACCCCATGCAACGACACATCGCCCCCCGATCACCGGCGTCCGGTCCGCTTCGATCATCAACGCCGCTTCGAGACCCGGCCGACAAGCCGGGCCGATGGCGTAGCCGAGGCGAGAACCGCACCGGAGTGTACTCATGTACTCGAGGAGCGGAAGCGCAGCCTCGGCATAGCCAGCGGCCCGGATCGTCGGCCGTCGCCCGCTCGAGCCGCCGCGCCCGCGCCCCCGCCCTAGGCCGAAGGCCCGGGGAGGGTTTCGGGTTCCAGGTGGCGGCGCAGTGTCCGAACCAGCATCTCAAGATCGATCGGTTTATACAGGACGGAGACGTCTTCTTTGACGCCAATCATCCGATCGTTGGCCGCCGTCATGACCAGCCGCGGAATGCGCGCATAGCGTTCGTCCCGTTTCAGCACGCGTAAAAGCTCGATGCCGCCCATCACCGGCATGAAAAGATCGATCAGCATCAGATCCGGGCGAATCGTCTCCAGAATGGACAGCGCTTCCCGCCCGTTCTTGGCGGTCGCCACCCGCCAACCTTCGTCTTCAATGACCGTCGTCAGCGCAAACAAGACCTCTTCATCGTCCTCGACAACCAGGACCGTGGCGCGAGGGCTCCGCAACCGTGTCCCTCCCGGCAGTTTCGGTTTGTCTGGCGTCATGCCGCCGTGATCTTGACGCCGGACGGTGTCTCTAGCAACAGGGAATCTCTTGTTTCTCGGAAGGATTGCTCCTGAATTTTCGCGGCTGTGAGAGCTTGTTTGAGGCCTGTGGATTTTTGGTCGGGGAAAACCCTGATACGCCGCCAGCGAGCGTCTCGTCTTGTCGCTATCGCGGTGGTGCCGCGGCCGGTGGTGCCGCCGCGGGCGGCGCCGCGGCTGGGGGGGCGCCACTGGTGCCGGCAGCCGGGGATGCCGAGGGCAACGTGGCCAGCCGCTGGTGAATGTGCGCATAAGATTCGGCGCCCAGGTTGCGGCCGGGGGCCGGCAGCTGGGCGATGACGCCGTTCAGATGGTCGATGCGATCCTGTGTCGCCGGGTGGTCGGACAGGTAGGCCATCAAACGCGGCGTGTTCCCCTCCTTCTGTTGCAGCCGCTGAAAGAAGGTGGTCAGCCCGTGCGGGTCATAGCCAGCGGTGCTGGAATAGCGGGCGCCGTACTCGTCCGCTTCAGTTTCGTCCGCGCGTGAATGGGTCAGCATCAGGCCGTTGCTGGCGATCGAGGTCGTCAGCTTGGCCAGCAGGCCCGGGTTGTTGCCCGCCGCCATCGCGGCGATGGCGGCGACCCCATACGACGTCACCAGCGAGCGTGCGGCGTGGCGCGCCACCACGTGACCGGTCTCGTGCGCCATCACGCCGGCCAGCTCGGCCTCGTTCTGGGCCATTTCCAGGAGGCCCCGGTAGACATAGAGGTAGCCGCCCGGCGTGGCAAAGGCGTTGACCGTCTTGCGATCGTCGATGACGAAGACCTGCCACTGCACGTCGGGCCGATCCTTCTTGCCCAGCTCGATAACCTTGTCGGCCACGCCCCGGACATAGCCCACCACTTCCGGATCGGTCAGGTAAACGATCTTCTGCTTCGTTTCGAGATCGGTCTTCAGCTGGGCGCCGATCTGGTTTTCCTGATCGGTCGAGACCAGCGCCTTGGCCAGATCGGTCTCCAGCGAACGCGTCGTGGTGGTGGCGCAGGACAGACAGGATAGACAGGCGAGGGACAAACGAACAAACAGGGGCATGGCGGCCAGACGGCTTTTCATGATGGCAACCTCAGGGGGAGACAGCGCGGTGGAACCAACAACAAAAACAGCCCGAGCAACAGCAAGGTCGCTCGGGCTGGCGTGAAGCGAAGCGGCTCCTTACTTGCAGCCGTTGTCCGGGCTCTTCTCGGTCGTCGGGACAATCTTCATGGTCCAGGTCCAGGACGACGTGCACATGCCGCCGGGCGGGACGTGGTCGGCCGAACAAGCCGCCGCGAACGTCTCTTCCTTCTCGACCACCGCGGCGGTGAACATATTTTCCGCCGTCACGGTCACCATGGTGGTGTCGGTCTGATGCCAGGTGCAGGTCGGCATGTCAGCGGCGGCCGGCGTATTGTCGCGGGTCAACGTTCCCTTGTTGTTGGCGATGGGCCCGCCGCCCAGCGAGCCGTCGGTGCCCACCGTCAACATCGCCGTGGACATCAGGTACTTCACAGGCAAGTACTGGCCCACCTGCAGGGCCACCTGAATGTCGCAGCCATCAACGGCGCCCGAATCGATCGCCGTGATCTTGAAGCAATACGTACCTTCGGTGATTCCAAACAGGCCGCTCGCTCCGCCGCTGCCCCCACCGCCGCCGCCGCTTCCGCCCGTGCCGGCCGCGGTGTCGGTGGTGCAAGTTCCCCCGTCGCTGCAATCAGAGCTGCTGCTGCAACCGGCGGCCAGGGAGCCTGCCAGCAGAGCCGCGGCAGACATCGCATAAAGGTTCCTGGATAGTTTCATAATTGGTCTCCTCGTTAGTCTTTTCAGTAAACCCTAGAAATGGCCCCGACCCTTGCGGGCCTCGGTCGCCGGTCCGGTCGCGCCAGCGGGAGCCGGTGGGGCGGCCGCTTCAGCCTTGGCCGGCTTGGCTGCCGCCTTCTTGTGCGGCTCGGCCTTCTTCTCTTCGGCGGCCGGCGCGGCAGGAGGCGTGTTGGCGGCAGCGGCCACCTTGGCTTGCAGATCGGCAACCTGCTGGCGCAGGCTGGCCAGCTGTGCGTTGGCGGTGTCCAGCTGCCCCTTCAGGCTGTCGCGTTCAGAGGTGACCGCGGTCAGCTGCTGCTTGGTTGCATCGAGCTCTGGTTTTGACTGGTCGCAGCCCGACAGCGTTCCGACGAGCAGCAGGGCCATTACACCCGTGAGTTTCTTGATCGGCGACATGCGTCCTCCTCGTGATGGTTTGTCCGCTCACACCCTTCGATTTCGGAATCCTGGATCCCGACCGTCGAGCCCGAGCAAGCTGATGCCGCGGTTGTTAACGCCTCGGCGCCCGAATAGCAAGACGCCGCCAGCCGATCAGCGGATTATGCGGGCGGGCCCCACCAGTTGCCGGACATCACGATCATGGTGATGAGACGGATGGTGTCGCCGTAATAGTCATCCACCGGTCCATCGACCAGATTTTTCCAGATGGCGTCCAGCCAGGCCTGGTTCGAAGCATCGATCATCGCCGAGACGCCGAAGCTGGCGGTGAAGCAGCCGTTGGGTCCGGCGTCCGAGTGCGGTTCACCGGCCAGGCTGTACCCGTCCAGGATCATCGCCGGATCGTTGTTGGTCTTGGTCTTGATGAAGGTGTTCATCTTGGTCAGGACCGACTTGGCTCTGGCCTCGCCGTTGACGACATAGTCGGTGCCCAGGCGCCAGGGCACGCGGCAGGCGTTGTAGTCGTAATCGGTGGTCAGGTCCTCGCCCAGTGCGGTGTCGGCGTCGCCCACGGCGACCGGCTGCGGATCGCCGTCGGTGTGCTTGATGAAATCGGAGACCAATCCGGTCGTCGGCGCGAACTTTGTCTGCATGACGTCGAACAACTTGTAGGTGGCGTCCACGGCGGCGGTCCAGTCCGTGTTGCCGCTGGCGGTGGCGAATTGCCTGAAGTGATCGGGCATGTGATCGGACGTGCGCGTGGAGAAATACAGCGCCTCGTCGGCCGGGTCGGCGCTGGGCTTTGACCAGTCGCCCAGCAACGGCAGCTTGGTCGCCGGGTTCAGCTCGCGGTTCCTGATCGATTCGATGATGTCACGTCCCTGCTGGCCATAGTGCGGGCTTGACCACTGCTTTTCCGCCAGCAGCAGCGCGAAAGCAGAATCAAGGTCACCATCGGTGGCGGCGTCATTGTCAGAGACGTCGGTGATGGCGCAGCCGGCGTCGAAGTGCCACGACATCAGGTTGTTGTCGTAGGGGCTGCGGAAGTTGTTCCGCAAAGCAATGAAGCCGTCGAAGATGGCGCGGGCGTCCGGTTCCACATCAGCCATCAGCACGGCGATCAACATGCCGTAGCCGTGGCCCTCCGAAACCGTCAGATGCAAATCGACCGGCTGTCCGTCAATGCCCAATCCGGCGTCGTTGGTCGAGGCCAGGAGCGCGGCGCCGTCGTTCTTGCAGGTGCCGGGGATTTCATTGGCGCAGACGTAATAGCCGCCGCATCCCTTGATGAGATAGCGGTCCTTCCATTGCTGGTACTTCGCCTTCACGGCGTCGTCCAGCGCCGCTTGCCCCCCGCTGGGACGAATGGTGCCCGTCGTGTACATCTGGGGGCGGCTGCCGAACGGGTACTTGGGCGTCTTGGTCCCGTCACTGCCGCTGGAGCCGCTGCTGCAGCCCACGGCAAGGCACAGGGCGTTCCCCAGAAAGGCGGCCAGGGCCAGCCGGCGCAAGGATGTCGCGGACGTCATGATGATGCCTCCCTACGAGATCAATTCAGTCGATGCTAGGAGCGTGACGTTAGTGAGCGGGTGACGGTGGGTCAAGCGATCCGGTTTCGGCCGCGATGCAAAAATGCTCAAAATTGCGACCGATAGATCAAATGGTTGAGTGCTGATCTCGCGCACGCTAGCCTTTGACGGATTCGGCGAGCCGACGCATTCGCGGCGCTGCGCCAGAGAATGACCAATCCCTAAATTTCAAGGTGGCAGTCAAATGAACATCAGGCGATCTTTTCGGCGGCTGTCCTCGGTCGCGTGCGTTTTCCTTCTGGCGGCGGGCTGCGGGTCCTCCGGTTCCAGCAATAACAACACCGGCAGCGGGGGCAACGGCGGGGGAAACACCGGCAGCGGCG
>JAXDMH010000131.1:0-4772 GCA_034666225.1 Myxococcales bacterium | reverse complement strand
CGGCCCCGGAACATCTTCTGGCAGGTGGCCGGTGCGGTGACGATCCACGTGAACGCTCACTTCGAGGGGATCATTCTCGGCAAGACGGGGATCACGCTGCAGACCAAGGCGTCGATGAACGGGCGCGCGCTGGCTCAAACGCTCGTCGCGCTCGACGACAACGCCATCACGGCGCCCTAGTCGGCGTTGCCCTGAAATGGCAGCGCCTCTATCCGTCCGTCGAATCTTCCCTATCGTGAACCGGCGACGGGGAGATCGTTGGGCCCGTCGTCGTCATCGTCGTCGTCGAGATCGGGGATGGTGCGCCGGCGTTCGCTGGCCGTGCCGAGGAGGTTGCTGGCCCCTCGGTCGCGTAGAAACTCGAGGAAGGCCAACGCCGACGGCAGCTCTGCGGCGGGGATCTCGTCCAACAGATCGCGCGCCTGGCGGCGCAGGATCTCTCCTGGGGCTTCCCCGGCCGTGATGGTACGCGGCAGCTCGACAGGCTCCGCCGGCTGGGCGACGTGGCCCCAGGGGGGTTGGTTGACGACCTCGATCTTCATGTGGTCCAGCCAGGTCTGAATGTGAAAGTGCAGCAGCTCTGAGCGGTAGGAGAACCACCGTTCCCGCTCGGCGGGGAAGGCCAGCAGAACGTCCTTGAAGCGCCGGAATGCCCCCTTGCCATCGATGGCAATGAGCAAGCGCTCGCGCAGAGCGGGTTCGGACACCGAGGACACGAACCGTTCCATCCAGCGGTACTGCTCGCGGGAGGAGGCCGGATCAACCCGCAGAAAGCGGTTGGGGTTGCCGGCCACCCGGGCGCGCCGGGCGGCGGCGTCCGGCTCCCCCTCGATGATGGCCAGCAGATCGCCATTCTCCAGATCGAGAAAGCTCTCCTGGTCGGGCGAGTTTCTTTCAAAAGCGATTTCGAGATCGCTCCAATTCACGGTGATCGGCGGCATTTTCCGAGCTTTCTCCGAGCCCCCTCCTCCCAGAGGTAGCGCGGCAATCTAGGACCTCACTGAAAGTGTAAGAGTTGGTGACGGGCAACGCAACAAGGAGGTCGAAGACGATCGTCCGACGGGGGCGGTCGATCTCTTTTGACATCGAAAAGGCGCTGACTAGACTGTTTGGCCGCAGGAATTGCCTGGCACCACTTTCAACACCTGGAGGTTTCCGTGGCGCGCGTGACCGTTGAAGATTGTTTGCAAAACGTCAACAACCGGTTCGCTCTGGTCATCCTGGCCGCCGAGCGTGCCCGCCAGCTGGCCAATGGCGGCAAACCTCTGGTTCGTTGCAACAACAAACCGGCCGTGACCTCGCTGCGAGAGATCGCCAAGTCCCGGGTCAAGTTCAACGAATCGGTCGAGACCACCGTCAATCAATACCTGGCCGAGGTGAAGAACCGCGGCATGCAGCAGCGCCCCGAAAAATTCGCGAAGTAGACCGGGCGGCGAGCAGGGTGGGGCCAGGGGGCGCCAGGTGGCCGCCGCCGTCACGTCAATCACATCTTCGCGGCGATGACGACCTTGAGGTAGTTCCCCTCGGGAAAGCCTGGGTTGACGGGGTAATCAGGGGGCAGACCGACGCGGGCGATCACCCGTAGCTCGGCTTTCTGGGCGGCGGCTCCTTCGCCCAGCGCCCGATCCAGCTCGGCCGCCGCCACCTTGGTCGAGTTGGTGGCGAACACCAGCAGACCACCCGGTTCCAGCACGGACAGACAGCCGCCGGCCAGTGTGGCCAGGTCCTTGGCGACGGCGAATTGCCCGGCCGGCCCGTGCGAAAACGTCGGCGGATCGCAGACAACGATGTCGAAATGACGCCGGCGATCGGCGAAGCGATCCAGGGCCTTCATGGCGTCGCCGGTGACCGTCTCCAGCTTCGTGGGATCAAGGCCGCTCAGTTCGTAATTGCGCCGGGCGCGGGCGTGGGCCTTGGCGGCCACGTCGACGGCCACCACCTCGCGCGCGCCAGCTTTGGCGGCGTGGACCGAGAACGCCCCGGTGTACGAGAAAAGGTTCAGCAGCCGTCGGTCGGCGGCGCGGGCGGTCACCGCGGCCCAGCCGAGGCGCATGTCGGGGAAGAGACCGACGCCCAGGGGAGCGGTCACGTCGACGCCGAACCGGGACGGGCCGTCTTGAACGATCAGCTCCAGCGGTGCCTCGTCGCCGCGGGCACGCACGGCCGGGTCGGGCGGCGCCTGGCCGGCCAGCGGTCGAAATCGGCGCTGCTCGTAAATGGCGCGCGGTTTGATGGTGGCCTCGATGGCGTCGTACAGCTCGTCGCGCCAGGGCATGGCCCCGGCCGCCAGCCACTGCACCACCACAAAGTCGCCGTAACGATCGACGGCCACACCCGGCAGGCCTTCGCTCTCACCGTTGAAAAGGCGCATCGCTTCGGGGCGCGTGGCCCCGAACGTGAACCAGCGCAGCTGAACGGCCCGTGTGAAACGCTTGCCGATGACCCCGAGACCCGGGTTGACCCGCTCGGCCGGGTCGCGGGTCAGCACCCGGACCGCCACGGCGTGCCCTTCGTCGACGTAGCCGCGCGCCACGAACTCCCGGTTTCCCGACAGCACGTCGATCACTGTCCCCGACGGTTCCGTCAGGCCGCGGCCGCCCAGCGCGTCGCGAAAGATCCAGGGGTGCCCGGCCCGCACGCGCACGCCGACGTCGGGCGGCACGCGGTACTCGCCGACGCGCGTCCTCACCCCCGGCGCTTTTGCGCGCGGGCGCGATGACCAGGCCGGCGGTTTCTTCACGCGCGGCACCATAGAGACCGCATCCAACGCTGTCAAAGCGAATCGAGGTTGACGCACCGACCGGCCCGGTTTCTGGAACCAGGAGGTCTACCAGGACGCTGGGGCAGGCCGCGGCTTGACTTTCGGGGGGGAAAACGGGGAGTCTTGGTCCCCCGAGGAGCACCGGGAATGACCAGAAAACGACCTGCAGGCCCGGCGGACAGAGACCGGGCGGAAGGCGCCGCCGAGGACTCAGTCGAAGATTCGCTGAACCAGATCTTGGCTGAGGCCGATCCGGCAGCGACCATCATTCCCGACACGGAGGCCGGCACCGACGAACCGCCATCCCCGTCGGGGGAGACGGCCGAGGCCCCCGCGGCCCCGATCGAGACCGCCACGGCGTCCGCAGAGACCGCTGCCGCGTCTACCGAGGCGGCCGCCCCACCCGAGGCAAAGGCCGAGGCCGCCGAGCCGGAGTCGGTGGTGGCTTCGCAAGAGGCCGACGCGGAGGCCGACGCGGAGGTCGCCGCCGAGGTCGACGTTGAGGTCGAGGTCGATGCCGAGATTGACGCGGCGATCGAATCGGTGTCCTTGACCATCGACGAGGATGACGACGCCGTGCCGGCCCGTCGCACGCCGTCGGAGATGGCTTCCATGTCCGGACCGGCGCTGGTCGACGACGTTCGCGAAGAGCAGACCGACGTCGAAACGCCCGAGGCCATGGCAGCCGCCGCGGCCGCCGCTGAACGCGCCCTGGCGTCCGGCGAGGCCGCCGCTGATCAAGTGGGGACGCCCGTGCGGATCGACAGCGCCGATCTGGCCAAGGCGTCGATGGTGCCCGCCGCCGAGGAGATCACCGCGACGGGCGGCGGCACGCGCGAAAGCGGCGACGTCATCACCGCGGAGAACCTCGAATACTTCACGGTGCCCAAGGAGGCGGTGAAACCCAAGGACGCGGGCGACGCGCCTACCTCGCCCGGGCTGGAGTCGGCCGGCGGCGAGCCGTCGCTGGCCGCGCAATCGCGAGAGGAACGCGAGCGCGCCTTGCGTCGTCCCCGTGGAGATGGCGCGTTGCCCGCCGACGAGCAGGACGTCGGCGAAGAACCCAGCGAGATGGAGCTGGAGATGGGCGCGCTGGACTACGAACACAATCAACCATCCGCGTCTCCCGATGCCAGCAGCGACGCGACGGTGTCACTGCGTGCGGGCGGCGGCGGCGAATCGTGGGCGCCGTCCGGGGGCGCTGGAGCTGCGTTCGGCCACGAGCCCTCCGGCGCGCGCGTGACCACGCCGATCATTCCGGGCGGCAGCGGCAGTGGCCGCCATGCCTTGCCGCCTCCCTCGGCGCGCGCGGCCACGCCAACCCCGGGCCGCATGCGGATGCCCACACCCAAGCCGTCTGTGCCGACGCCCGGTCCCCGCATCACCGGGCAGGCCATCCCCATCCCGGCGCCGGCGGGCTCGTCGGGGTCGCTGCAGATGGCGCGCACGACCTCGGCCGTGTTCAACAAGGTGCAGCTTCCGCTGGGCGGTCTGGTCACGGTGGTGGGGGCCGCCTTCGGTGTCGGCCTGATCCTGGGCGCGGTCATCTGGCGCGGCTCGGCCGAGCCCGCCGCGGAGGCCAACTGGCACGGCGACAAGGACAAGGCAGCGACGGCGACTGCGGCAGCCCCGGCGGCTCCGGCGCCCACTCCCACCCCCGCTCCTGCACCCACACCGACGGAGCCGGCGCCGACGGCAGCGGCGGCCCCCTCGGTGCCCACTGCCGAAGCCCCGTCGGCGGCGGCGGCCCCTGCGCCGACGCCTGTGCCACCGCCGAGCGAGGCGCCTGCCGCCCCTCCGGCTGCCCCCGCGGCAATGAAGACCGGGCGCTTCGGCTCGGCGTCAGGGGGCATTGCCGGCACCACCGGCGGTGCAGCGACAGCGTCGAAGAAGGTGGCGTCGGCCACCGCCAAGACCGTGCGCACCAAGAAGCCGGCCCAGACCGCCGCGACGGGCAAGAGCGACGGTGGGTCCAAGGGCAAGGGCGCTGCCTGGGTTGACCCCTTCGCCC
>JAXDMH010000130.1:0-4295 GCA_034666225.1 Myxococcales bacterium | reverse complement strand
CAACGAAGAATATCGGTCCTTGATCCCGGGCTATATGTTGCGGCACAAGGTAAAGCCGGGGATCACCGGCTGGGCGCAGGTGAACGGCTGGCGGGGAGAGACGCCCGATGTCAGCTACATGAAGCGGCGCGTGCAGCTGGACCTGGAGTACATCAACTGCTGGACCGTTCTCTGGGACCTGAAGATCGTCTTCATGACGATCTTCGGCCGGAAAAAAAACCAAAACGCCTACTAGTGCACCTCCCGCGAAATAGCGTCATGTTCGGCCGACGATCCGCGCCGGCCGCTTCGTTGCTCCTCCTCACAATACCTACGGGTATTCCTCGTCGTCGCGCCTTGCGGCCGACGCGGCTTGTCGGCCTCGACATTGACGCTATTTCGCGGGAGGCGCACTAGCCGGTTTCGCTGCCGCCCAGGCTGCGGAGCTTGGCTGCCAGCATGGGATCGGTTTCCACTGCGTCTCGCAGGGCTGCCTTCAGACTTTCGCTGACGGCGGGGGGCGCCTGGGCGCCCAGCTGCTGCGCGACGATCCGATCGATCACCCTGTCCATCGCCGCGGCCGGCGTCAGGGCGCCGGTCTTGAGCTGGGCGGCGATGTCGTGGGTGGCGACCACGCCCGGTTGTGGCGAGGCCGCGGCGGCGGTTTGCGCGGTGGCGCCGCCTTTGACCAGCCCTCCGGGGCCGGCCGGGCCGGCCGCCGCCGGATCACTGGAACCGGCGATCCCTTTTTTTTCACCGGTTTGACCGGGCGCCTGGGGGCCGCTGATGTCAGCAGGGCCGCCGCTTTGTCCTGCGCCTGGTCCGGTCACTTTCATGGCGATCAATTTACAATCCTAACATGGTGATAAGGGCCCAAGCGATAGACTGGCGCATGATGTTCCTCCCAAGCCAGGTATCGGCCGGGGCGCGGTCTGGTTGCCTGGAATCGCCCTTCAAAAGACGGCGCCGGGGCGGCGGGGATTGACAAGCCGGCCCACCTTTGGCCTGCTGGCGCCGCCATGCTGACACCTTTGACCGACAAGCTGCGCGCCCTGGCCTACCAGCACATCGAAGGCCCCCGCGCGCCAACCGAACGGCCGGCCATTCGACGCCTGCGCAACCTGGCCGCCATCGCCAACGAGCTGCTGGGCCGGCCGGTCTGCAGCCCCGAGGAGTTGGCAGAGCGGCGGGCCCCGCCCGCGTCCGAGCCGGGCGTTGTCCCCGCGCCGGCCCCGGCCCCGGCTCCGGCGCTGGTTCGTCAGGCGCCCGTCGTGGTTTACTTCGACGGCAAAGACCACCGCACCAAGGTCAAGGTCGAAGAGCTGCTGCGCGGCCGGTCCATCGCCTTTCAGGTGCTGGACGTCACCGATGACGAGGCCGAACGATCCTGGGTGACCACCGCGGCCCGCACCACCGAATTTCCGATCGTGGTCATCGCCGGCACGCCGGTGGGCGGCCTGGGCGAGCTGACGCAGCTTGAGCTGTCCGGCGAGCTGACGCGACTGGTGTTCGCCGCCAGCGCCTAAGTGCACTGGTCACCTGCGCCGCCCGAGCCGCCTCACGGCAAGAGGTAGTCCGGGTCGCCCGGCTTTTTTCCGTCGATGGTGATGATCTTGACGCCGGGGCCAAGCTCGTTGGCGCGCACGTAGCCGATGGTGCCGGCCAGCTGCGGGACCACACGCACCAGCATCGCCGAGGGAATGGCTCGGGGCGCGCCGCCCAGGCCGCGGATGCGCTGGTCGATCCAGAACCGCGCCACGTCCTCGGGGTCGAGGCCCAGCACGATCCTGTCGAACTGGACGCGCGCGGGCGTCCCCGGAAGCTGATTGAGGGGGATCAGCTTGCCCCCCGGACCGCTGGTGGGCTCGCCAAGGAATGAACGCCGCAAGCCTGCCCGCGAGATGTCCTGGATAGGATTGGTCGCCGCGACGATGACGACCAGAGGCGGGTCAGCGGCCCGCAGCGCCGGCGCTGCGCCGACCAGCAGAGCAACGCCGACCACCGCGGCCATGCTGGCGATGAAGGTTCGGCGATTCACGTGGGCGGTCTTCATCGGTCGTCAGAACGCCCAGGCCAGTTGTGAAGACAGTTGTTCGATCGAACTGTCGAACATCGAGCCGGGCACGACGTTCTCAAAAGTGCCGCGCTGGTACTCGATCTTGAACACGACGCTGGGGGTGATGCGGACGTTGAAACCGCCCGACCAGACGTTCACCCGGCTGGCGGTTCCGCCGTAGTTGGACCGCGAGCCGGTGTCGTAATACGAGTAGATCACGAACGGCATCAGGTTCAGCCACGGCAGCCGGTAGCCCAGCATCGCGTACAGACCGAGCCGCCGCACGTCGGGCTGAACGCCGGCAAAGGCGACGGGGCGGGCGTCGTTGTTCCACACGCGATCGTGTATCGCGCCCTCGGTTTGAAAGTGCACTCTCTTCCAGACCCAGCGCAGGTCAACGGCCCAGCTCAGCTCGCGGTAGTGCTCGTAGGTGAAATAGAACAGCGACTGCGTCTGCAGATTCACCTGTTGCCGCCGGTCGGTGACGGTGCCGCCGTAACCGGAGAAGCCGACGTCGAGGGTACCGAGGAGGTACATCTTCAGCGACAGTCGTCCGCCAAGGCCCTTGTTTCCGTCCAGGTCGTTGAACGCTTCTGTCGGTCCCCGGCCGTTCGACAAGGTCAGGTGGTAGCCAAGCGTGGCGTCACCGACGGGGACGCTGCCGAACGCGTCGAATCCGGTCTGGGCCTCGGGGAAGAAGGACTCGCCGATGACGTACGGTTTTGCGGTACCGATGATGACAGGCGACCCGTGGTCGACATTCCAGATGCCCCAGGGGGTCAGAAAGCGTCCCACGCGGACGCTGAGGTAGTTGGTGAAGTTGTGCTCGAGGTAGGCGCGCTGGATGTTGATGCCGTTCCAGTCGACCGGGCGTCCGATCTCCGTGTAGTCGCCGGTGACACCGTTAAATCTCCCCGAGTTCGAGATCGGATCGATGTAGCTGTCCGAGACGTTCCTGTTCGACGCCGAGCCATGGGGCGGCCCCGAGCCGTTGGGGATGAACATGTAGCGCACCTCGATCAGGCTCTTCCAGTCGGGGGCGATGTTGCCTTCCATGTAGAGGTTCAGCTTGCCGACGTAGAAGGAGAGCGTGTCCGGGAACTGGTTCTTCCACTTTTCGCTCAGGTTCAGCCAGCGGGTGACGTTGAAGTCGGCGAAGCCGTAGAACTTGAGGGTCGGCTCGGCCGCCGCGGCGGCGCTGTCCTGAACGAACAGCTCGGCCAGCTTCTCGGCTTCGTCGGTCGAGGTGGGGGCGGCGGCCGGCGCCGCGGCCAGAGGCGACGAGGGTACCGGCTCGACGACGGGCGGCACCGC
The DNA here is from genome assembly GCA_034666225.1 of Myxococcales bacterium. Lineage (GTDB taxonomy): Bacteria > Myxococcota_A > Polyangia > Fen-1088 > Fen-1088 > DATKEU01. The sequence goes on along the minus strand of JAXDMH010000130.1, from coordinate 946 downwards.
TGGCGTGGGCGTCGGGGTCTGACCGCGCGCCGGCGGCGCGACCAGTGCCAGCGCCAGCGCCAGCAGCGCGGCCACGCGGATCATGGACAAGCTCCGGGAAAGCAGAGGGTCAGCCCGGGCTGCCCAAACTTGGTGAAGTCGCAGCATTTGCGGCTGGGCGAACAATCCGCGTCGGTCTTGCACCCGGAAACAGCGCACGCGTTCAGCACGCACAACGGGGCCTCGGGTCCGCACGCCGGATCGGGTCCCACCATCGTGCAGGCGCCGCCCTGACCGACAGGCGGGCGCTTGCAGTACGTCGGCGTCTCGGTCAGCGCGCAGGCATAGTCGGCGTCCACGTTGCAATCGGCGTTGCTGGCGCAGGTCTTCTTGGTGCAATAGCCGACGGGCAGGTGGCAAAACGTCTGGTCGCCGGCCGCGCAGTCCGCGTCGGCGGCGCAGGTGGCGCCCAGATTGCTCGGCACGCAGGCGGCCCCGCTCCGCACGAACCCGACGGCGCACACGCACTGGTCGGCTTTGGCCACTTCGTGCGTTCCGCACGGCACGCAGGAAGAAAATGGCAGCTTCTCCATCGGGGCCGGCGTGATGACGGTGATGTCCCGATACACCGGAACGTTGCCGGGGGCGCAAACGCAGACCTCGGTTTGATCGAGAACCTCGCCCGGCCCGCAGCGTTGGGCGGGGTCGTAAAGACACCCCATAGCCAGCGCCGCCAGCGCGACGCCTGTCACGCGCACCCTCATCGAGAGCCTCATCGTCTCATCTCCTTCGCGGAAACCGAAATTTCAGCGTGGTTCCCTGGTGGCGTTCGGACACCACGTCGATCTCGCCGCCCAGCGCAGCGGTCGCCTCGCGCATGGCGCCCATGCCCACGCCCCGTCCCGAGCTGACGCTGGCCGCAGCGGTGGTGGACACGCCGTCGGCGAACAGCGCGGCGGCCAGGTCG
>JAXDMH010000129.1:0-5648 GCA_034666225.1 Myxococcales bacterium | reverse complement strand
CGGGGCCGCTGGCAACGCCGCCGCGCCGAATTTTTCGCCGATGTACGCGCGCACCTCGGTGACGGCGTCGTCGGACAGGCGCGTCGAATCGGTGCGCATATAAGTGATGAGACCGACCAATCCCTCTTCGCCCACCTCGACGCCTTCGTACAAGCGCTGGGCCAGCGACATGGTCCGCTTTGGCGAGAAACGCAGCTTGCTGGAACCTTCCTGCTGCAGCTTGGAGGTGATGAACGGCGGCGGCGGGTTCTTCTTGCGCTCCTTGCGCTCGACCGTCAGCACCTTCAGCGACGCGCCGGCGATGACGTCGACCACCTCGCGGGCGTGTCCCTCGTTGGTCAGCTCGGCTTTTTTCCCGTCGAGGCGGGTGATCTTGGCGACGAACGGCGGCGGGGCATCGCCCTCGACGGTGACCTCGACCGACCAGTACTCCTGCGGCTTGAACGCGGCGATCTCCCCTTCGCGCTCGACGATCAGGCGCACCGCCACCGACTGCACGCGACCGGCCGATAGCCCGCGCTTGACCTTGGTCCACAGCACCGGGCTGATCTGGTAACCGACCAGGCGGTCCAGGATCCGCCGCGCCTGCTGCGACTCGAACTTCTTCATGTCCAGCGAGGTGGGCCGGGTCATGGCCTCGGTGATGGCCTTCTTGGTGATCTCGTTGAACAGCACGCGGAAGATGTTGGGGTTCGTCTCCTTGATCTCTTCGGCGATGTGCCAGGCGATGGCCTCCCCTTCGCGATCAGGGTCGGGCGCCAGAAAGATTTTCCCCACCTCGCCGGCGGCCTTCTTGATCTCGGCCAGGACCTTCTTCTTTCCCTCGATCACCTCGTACCGGGGAGCAAAGTCGTTGTCGATGTCGATGCCCATGTTCTTCTTGGGCAGATCCTTCACGTGGCCGACCGACGCCTTCACGGTGTATCCGGCGCCCAGGTACTTCTTGATGGTCTTGGCCTTGGCCGGCGACTCGACGATGATCAGCGCGTGGTCGGCGCGTCGCGGCCGCGGCTTGGCGGCAACCTCTTCTTCCTCGCCGTCCTCGCCGTCCTCGCCGTCCTCATTTTCGACAGGCTTGGCCTTTGCCACCGCGGACTTTTTCGTGACCGCGGTCTTCTTTTTCGCGACCGGGCCGGGCCCCTTGGCTGTCGCGCTGGCCGCTTTCGCGGTGATGGCCGCCGCCGCCGGCTTGGCCGCTTCCGCTGGCTTGGCGGCCTTGCTCGGCTTGGCCGCTTTCGGCGTCTTGGCGGCGGCGGGCTTCGTGACTTTGCTCTTGGGTGGGGCGGCGGCCTTGTCCTGACCCTCGGTCTCAGCGGTCGGCTTCTTACTCGGCACGCGGCACCTCGTATCGTCCCCCGGCGATCCGGTGAATCCAACCACCCAGCTCGGCTTCCGACAGCGCGCTCAGCACCGCGGGCAAGGGCTGGCCAGTCCGCTGGGAAATCCCGGCCGGACTGTCCGCTCCCTGCTTCAATAGATCGATGATCGGTCGCAACGCCTCAGGAATGCTGCGGAGCGCGACCGCCTTGCCTTGCAGAAGCTGCAGGACTTCGCGGGCGTCCTCGGCGGGCACGGCGGCGCCCGATCCGATCAGCCAGTCGGTGCCACGGCTTCCCGGCACGGCCAGCAACATCCGCCCCAGCTCGCGCGCCCTCTGCGCCGTGATCAAGGCCCCCGACCGGGTTCTCGCGTCTACCACCAGCACCGCCTCGGCCAGCGCCGCCACCAGGCGATTGCGTAAGGGGAACTGTCCGGGCCGCGGCTGCGTGCCCATCGGGTATTCGGAGATGAGACCGCCGGCGCGAGCGACGCGGGCAAACAGCTCGACGTGACGATCGGGGTAGACGACATCGACGCCGCACCCAAGCACGGCGAAGGTCGGCGCATTGGCCTGCAGCGCGCCCAGATGAGCGGCGGCGTCGATGCCCAGGGCACCGCCGGAAACCACGCACCAGCCGGCCCCCGCCACGGTGGCGGCGATCTCCTGGGTCTTGTCGTACCCGGCGGCCGTGGCGCCACGCGAGCCAACGATGGCCACCGTCCGCTCGCTCTGGTTCGGCAGCCGTCCGTAAACCCAAAGCTGACTGGGCGGACGGGGCAGATCGGCCAGCTTTTTCGGATAGCGCGAGTCGCTGGCGCTGCAGACGATCGTCTCGGGAGCGGACGCCATGTCCGTTGTTCTCGGCGATCCCGCTGGTTTGTTTTTGCCCTCAAATCCGAACATGGCCAGCCGTTGCAGATAGCGCTCCGCCGGGTCGCGGTCAAGCCGACAGCAAATACCTCATGTAAATTCAACAGGTTGCTGCCAGACCGGGGAACCACCCTCCCGAGATCACCGCGTCAATACCCCTTCCGCATGTCGGCCACGTCACCGATGCGGATCTCGCGGTTGCCCGCCACCACCCAGGCGATCGACGTCTCTTCGCGCACGTCGACGGTCAACAATTCGGCGACCGCATCGGGCGGAAACCGATGGTCCATGTCGGTCCAGTTTTCCATGCGCGGGCGATAACCGTCGCCTTGACGGATGATGGCAAAGCGGTTGCCCAGCTCGACCCCATGGCGGCTGCCCCGGTTCAAGACCACGAACATGTTCTGCGCGATCAAGAGGTTGGGTTGGATGGCGGCTACCACCCGCGCTGTCGTGGAGATCTCGTTCTTGCGCGGGGTGACGGTCTTGAACTGCTTGAAGATCGGCCCCACCCGATAGCCACGCTCGATCGGTTCCACCACATTGAGCAAGGTCGCCGAAGCGACCGGGCGATCGGTCAGGGCGTCGATGGTGATGTCGCCGTACATGCGAACGATGTACCCAAGCGTCAGGCTGGAGCCGGGTTCTTTGATCGGGTTGTCGGCGTCTATTTGATAGACGGTGAACCGCTCACCGGGCTTGAGGGGGCGCGCCTGGGAAAATTCGACGTAGGCCTGGTCGCCGCTGGACAGCAAGATCTTCTCTTCGCGCGAGCCGTTGATGGTCCCGGCGAACGACAGATCGCGGGCATCGACGAAACCGACCTCGCGCAACATGCCGTTGTCCACCGAGGCGGTACGGGCGCCGCGGATAACGCCGACGCGTTCCCCGCCCCTGTCGGAGCGGCCGCCTTCGCCGCTGCCGTCACCGGCTGCGCCGGCACCCGAGAGGGCGCCCGGCGTGGAGCGAGAGATGGCGCCCAGCTTGATCGTCTCGCCCGGGAAGATCCAGTGCGGGTTGCTGATGTCCGGGTTCTGCGCCCAGACCTTGGGCCAGCGCCAGGGATCGCGAAAGTACTGATCGCAGATGCTCCACAGGGTGTCGCCCTTCTTGACCACGTGGGTGTCCGGGATCAGGCCCTCGGCGCCGTCGCCCCGCGGTTCGGAGCCGTCGTCGTCGTCGCCGCTGCCCGGGGTGGTGTTACCGGCGCTGTCGTTTTCGTCCAGGCCGCTCAGGGCCTTGCGCTGTTCGCTGTTGGGATCGGGATGGGGACGGCGCGCCGGCGCCGCCCAGCCGCTGCCCACCGCCAGGAAGCCACCGCCGATCCAAAGCGCGAGGGTCGCTCGCGCCGCCTTCATCGCCCCCCCGCTCGGCGCGGGACGATGGTGCCCAGGCTGACGTCGGCCTTGCCTCCAAACGGCGGTTGCCCGAGGCGCGTGGTGGCCAGGGCGGCGCTGGCGTGTTTGGGAAAGGCGCGCACCAGGGAATCCAGAACCTGCCGCCCTTCCACCACCTGGCCCAGGGCCAGGTGCGAAAAGCCCAGCTTCAGCATGGCGTCCGGAACCTTGTTGCCCCGCGGGTAACGTTCAATGACCGCCCGGAACTCGCGCGTGGCGGCCTGATACTGATGAAGATCGTAATAGCACTCGCCGATCCAGTACTGGGCGTTGTCGGCGTAGTCGTGAACCGGGTAGTGATCCAGAAAGCGGCGAAAGCCAGCCAGCGCGGCGGCGTGGTGCCCGGCCCGCAGCGCCTCCAGAGCGTCGCGATAGATGCGCAGCGGCTCGGCCGGGATCGGCTCGCGCCACTCGCTGTCGTCGTGGGCCAACAGGGCGGGCGAAACGGCGGGCAAGACGGCGGGGATCAAGGCCGGCGGCGGCGACGGTTTCGTTGCATGGATGACGGCGGGGGTGGGCGCGGCGACGGCAGCCGGGGTCACGGTCGCGACGCGCACAGGGGTTGACGGTCGCAAGGTCTGGCGGGCCGGTGTGCGCGGCGCCTGTTCCAGATGCAGCGCCGGACGGCCGTGCTGGGGCTGCGCGGCCTCGCCGGCGTATTCGACGACCCCTTCGGCGGCGGATAGTTCGGACGTGGGCGGGGCCGGTGCGGGAGCGCCCACCGGCGGAGCGGGGTCAACTGGCGGGGGGACCGTGGCGGGAGGCTCGCCGCGCAACGCCTTGACCACCGGCAGCGACGGTGTCACGCGCTGTTGTTCGGAGACGCGCTGGCTGTCCAGACGATCCTCCAGAATGAAGATCCGGTTCTGCAGCTCTTCGACCTGACGGACGTAACTGCTGTTCTGCGCACGCAACGTGCTGATGGTGCGTTCTGCCTCGACGGCCGGCGTGGCGGCGTCCGGGCGCGCGGTGGCGCAGCCGGTGGCCGACGCCAAAAGCGCGATCCCCAGCCATGTTTGTGCGCGCGACATACCGTTTCGCCCGGCCGATCGTAAGACCCGCGCGCCAGGGCGTCAAAAAAGGCATCGTGATTCCGCCAGGCACCCGGTTGCCGGGGTGGGGAGGAAGAGGCCGGCGGCGGGGTTAGAATCGACGGCCGTGTCGTCATTCCCCCCCGGTCTTGGCCCCGTTCTTGGTCCCTGGACCGGGCGCGATCATGTCCCGCCGTCGCAGAGGCCGCCCTTCGGTCTGGCCCCCGGCCAGGTGCCGATGTTCTTTGGCATCGGCTTTGACGATAACGGGGACGCCGAGGGAATGACCTGGGCCCTGGACATGCTCCGGGCGCGCGGCCTGCGGGCGACGTTCTTCATGACGTCGGCGTACGGGCGGACAGAGGCGGTTGCCGAGACCTGGCGGCGCGCCTACCGCGAAGGGCACGAGATCGGCAACCACAGCGCCACCCACCTGCCCGCCCACGGCGGCCCCGGGTATTCGGTCGAGCAGTGGCGCCAGGAGATCGCCACCTGCGGCGACTTTCTCACCCGCATCGCCGCGGTGCTGCCGGCCCACGAGCTGGTCGGTTTTCGCACGCCGTTTCTCGAGTACAACGACGCCACGCTGGCCGCGGTGGCCTCGTGCGGCCTGCGCTACGACTGCAGCATCGAAGAAGGATACGAAGCGAACCAGGACGGCTCGAACGCCTACTGGCCCTACACGCTGGACCAGCGGAGTCCCGGCCACACGGCGCAGACGACGGGGTCGCCGGCCATCGCCGAGCTGGACGCTCACCCTGGGCTGTGGGAGTTGCCGGTCCAGGCGCTGGTGGTGCCTCCCGACGAGCGCTGCGCGCGCCAGGGCGTGCCGCCCGGCCTGCGCGCGGCGTGCAAAGCCCGCCAGCCGTGGTTCGACGCCGGCAGCGGGGCCATCACCGGGTTTGACTTCAACCTGTGGGCGCACCGTTCAACCGGCGGCTTTGAGATGACACCCGCCGAGTTTCTGGCCACGCTCCGGCACACGTTCGAACAGCACCACGGTGGCAACCGCGCACCGCTGCTGTTCGG
>JAXDMH010000128.1:0-5226 GCA_034666225.1 Myxococcales bacterium | reverse complement strand
CTCTTTCTTGTAGGTGTGCTTGCGCCCGTTCTTCTCGAACGAAAACTCGATCTCGTCGGCGCCCGACCCACTGAGGATCAGGTCGCGCGTCTTCTGGGGCAGCTTGCCCCAGGGCGCGTACTGATCGATCTCGAAGTGCGTCGACACCGAATCCAGCATCTGGTGAAAGAAGGCGCTGTTGCGCCGTTCCCACGGCTCGATGGCCCCTTCCTTCAGCGACAGCTCTTCGTTCGGCACGATCAGATCGGGATCGAAGAACATCTTGGCCCCGATGCCGTCGCAGGCCGGGCAGGCGCCAGCCGGGTTGTTGAACGAGAACAGCCGCGGCGAGATCTCCGGATAGCTGATGCCGCAGGTCGAGCAGGCGAACTTCTCGGAGAAGACCAGATCCTCGCCTTCCAGCGGCGAGATCTTCACCACGCCGCCCGCCAGCTTGGCTGCCAGCTCGACCGAATCGGTCAGGCGCTGGCGGATGCCGTCCTTGCGCACCAGGCGATCGACGAACACCTCGATGGTGTGCTTCTTGTTCTTGTCCAGCTTGGGCGGCTCGGCCAGTTCAAACAGATCGCCGTCGATGTTGGCGCGCACGAACCCGTCCTGGCGCAGCTTGGTCAGCTCGGTGGCGAACTCGCCCTTGCGATCGCGCACCACCGGCGCCAGCACGGAAAAACGCGCCCCCTCGGGCAGCTCCAGAATCTGATCGACCATCTGCTGGATGGTCTGCGAGGCGATGGGCTCCCCGCACTGGTAACAGAACACCTTGCCAATGCGCGCCCACAAGAGGCGCAGGTAATCGTAGATCTCCGTGGTGGTGCCGACCGTCGAGCGCGGGTTACGCGAGCTGGACTTCTGCTCGATGGAGATGGCCGGCGACAGCCCTTCGATGGAATCGATGTCGGGCTTGCGCATCTGATCCAGAAACTGCCGCGCGTACGCCGACAGCGATTCCACGTACCGGCGCTGTCCCTCTGCATAGATCGTATCGAAGGCCAGAGACGATTTTCCTGAACCCGAAAGGCCGGTCAGCACCACCAGCTTGTCGCGTGGGATCTCCACGTCGATGTTCTTGAGGTTGTGCTCCCGCGCCCCCTTGATGACGATCTTGCTCATTCGATTGCGCCCTTGTTGCCGCGGTGGACCCTTCCTGCGCGCACCCCGTTAGGGGAGAGGAAAGTGAGCGGACGGATAGTCCACCAACGACACACTACCACAGCTCCCTGCAAGTAAAGTCGAGTGCGACACTGGGCGGCTGTTGCTTTTCAGGCAACAACTGCAGGCTTTGCAACAGCCTTCGGCTTTGCGCGCGCGTCTGTGTCGAGGCGCCTTTTGCGCTTCGCGTAAACGCTTCGCTAGGCGCTTCGCGTAAACGCTTCGCTAGGCGCTTGGTGTGCCAGCCGTCAGTCGCGCGGCGAGGTCAAGCGCCGCGAGAAAACTGTCCGCGCGTGCCTGCCCGCGGCCGGCGATGTCGTAGGCGGTGCCGTGGTCCGGCGACGTGCGCACGAACGGCAGACCCAACGTGAAGTTCACCGCGTCGTCAAAGTGCAGCAGCTTGACCGGGATCAGCCCCTGGTCGTGGTACAGCGCCACCACGGCGTCGAATCGTCCCAGCGCCGCCTGCCGAAAAACCGCGTCCGGCACATGCGGCCCGCTGACGTCGGCCGACAACCGTCGCACGGCCAGGCGCGCCTGCGCCAGGGCCAGCGCCGGGATCACCAGCCGCGCCTCCTCGTCGCCGAACCGTCCCTCCTCGCCGGCGTGCGGGTTCAACCCGGCCACCGCCACCCGCGGGTGGTCGATGCCGAACGCGTCGTGCAGCGCGGCCGCCGTCAAGACGATGGCCGTGGCGATCTGTTCCGGTGTCAGCGCGGCGGCCACGTCCCGCAGGGCGATGTGTGTGGTAGCCACCGTGACCCGCAGCTGGGGCCCAGCCAACATCATCGCGTAATCGGCCACGCCAGCCCGGGCCGCCAGATATTCAGTGTGTCCGGGAAACGTGAAGCCTGCCCGGGCGATCCAGGACTTGGAAATGGGGGCAGTGACCAGGGCGGCGATGTCGCCAGCCAGGGCCGCGTCCGTGGCCGCGTTCAGATAGTCGAGCTGCGCCTGCCCTGAGACGTCATTGGGCCGTCCGGCCACCACGTCGTCCGGCCCCAGAGCGGTGACCGCCACGATCTGATGAGGGGGCACCGGTCGCACGCCGGCGGTCGCCGCCGCGGCATCGAGCACCCGCCGATCGCCGTAGACGATGACGTCCAGGTTGGGTCGGTCAGCCAACGCCCGGGCCACCACCTCCGGTCCGATGCCGGCCGGATCGCCCAGGGAAATGCCTATCTGATGCACGCCCCATCATACGACGCCGGTCAGGGTGACGATATTCGGCGTGGGCCGCGTCCAATCGGCGATGTCGGCGATCTGGATTCTCTTGGCGCTTGCCCACCCGCCCTGCCTGTCGGTCCAGCGGCTGCTTCACTCTCCGTATCCGCTGGCCTCGGCGGCGGTGTCTACAAGGACGCTCAGCGTTCGCTGGCGACAGACATACGCGCCCGGTTGGCCGGCGCCGCCACCTGTGCCTTTGCCCGCGCCGCTGTCCATGCGCGAAGAGGCCCGTTACAGCGTCGCCTACGGTCTGCTCGGATCCATCGGCGAGCTTCGCCTGTCTATCGACGACGAACACGCCGAGGGAACGCGCCGCCTCATCAAGGTGGCCGGCCAGGGCCACGGCTCAATCCTGGGCCTGGGCCGCTCCGACAAACGCGTCGACGGCGAATTTGATCCGGCGGCTCTCAGCGCGCGTCGCTGGACCATGGCCCGCTCCGGCGGCGACGCCGTCACCGACACGATCGAACAGCCGCAGGCTGGAACCCTGAACATGACCCGACAAAAGGCGGGAGCGCCCGCGGCCAGCCGAACCGCCTCGTTCGCCACGCCCACGCTGGACCCGGTCGGTCTGCTCATGCGCCTGCGCGCCGCGCCGCCCGACGCAGGACATCCGCTGGTGCTGCAGTTGCTGGACGGCCAGGCCCTGTGGCGCGTGACGCTGACCTGGGTCGGCCGCCAGCCAGTGCCCCTGCCTGACGACGCGCAACCTTCCGTCGGCCTGCGCATCGATGGGCGCGCCGATCCTATCTATTATGATGGCCGCGACGCCGCCGATCGCCCGCGCCGCACCTTCGCGGTCTGGCTGTCCGACGACAGCGCCCGCGTCCCGTTGCGACTGACCATGCCCATTGGCCCCGCCGATGTGGTGGTTCAGCTGATCGAAGCGACGCGCCGTCCTCGGGCGACCGTCGCGCCCTGAGACCAATCGCGGACGGGCAGCGTCAGGTCACGACAGGCGTGCCAGGAGCGCGCAGCTTGTACCCGACGTGGCGCACGGTTTCGATCATCGCGCTGCCCGGGCCCAGCTTGGCCCGCAATCGCCGCACGTGAATATCGACCGTGCGCGTGCCGCCTGCGTAACGATAGCCCCACACCCGCGACAGCAGTTGCTCGCGGCTGAAGACGCGGCCGGGCCGTTCGGCCAAGAACTTCAGCAGCTGGAATTCCTGCCGGGGCAGTTTCAGCGCGCGGCCACGGTACGCCGCCTCGACCGCCACCGCGTCGATGACCAGGTCGCCGATCTTGATGCGGCCGGCGGCGCGAAACGACGACATGCGCCAGTCCAGCTGTCGAATACGCGCGTACAGCTCGGGGCCGACCACCGGGGCCAGCACGAAGTCGTCGGCGCCTGCCTCCGGATCCAGGCCGGCCAGCCGCGAGACTTCGACGCACAACAAGACAGGCACGTCGGCCAGCGAACCGACCTCGCGCACCCGGCGGATGGCGGCGCGCCCCACCTCGAGGTGTGCGCCCGCATCGACCACCACCACCGACGGACGGGTCAGCTCGATGTCCTCGGGCAGTTGATCGACGTCGTAACCAACCGCCACCACCTCGCAACCAAGCTCGTTCAACGCTGCCGCGGGGGAGTCCGGCTCGGAAACCGCCGTTCCGGGATTGGACGTCACCACCAGGGCTCTCATATGGCGGCTACACTATCTCGCGACGGAGAACGCCACAACAAAGACCAAAACCGGAAAAAATCAATAGTTGAAAGGCGCCACAAATCTGGCTCGGCGTGCCCCGGTGTGGAAAACCCTGCGCGACCGCTTGGCGTCCTGCGGTCCCAGTGCAATACTGAACGGCAATGGACGATTTCCACTGCTCCTTCTGTGGGAAGCGGCGCCGCGAGGTGCGAAAGCTCATCTCGGGGCCGCGGGTGTTCATTTGCGACGAGTGCGTGGCCCTGTGCAACGACATCATCGCGAAGGAAGAGGCCGCCGAACGGCCCAAGTACCCCCGTCCGCGCGAGATCTACGAAGAGCTGAACCGCTATGTCATCGGTCAGGACCGCGCCAAGAAGGCGCTGGCCGTCTCCGTCTACAACCACTACAAGCGCATCGGTCAGCACGGCAAGGCCGGCGAGGTGGAGATCCAGAAGGGGAACATCCTCCTGCTTGGCCCCACCGGTTGCGGCAAGACGCTGCTGGTGCAGACGCTGGCGAAAAAGCTGGACGTGCCGTTTGCCATGGCCGACGCCACCACGCTGACCGAAGCCGGCTATGTCGGCGAGGACGTCGACAGCGTGATCAAGGCGCTGTACCGCAACGCCGGCAACGATCCCGAGAAAGCCAGCCGCGGCATCGTCTGCATCGATGAGATCGACAAGATCGCGCGCAAGGGCGGCGGACCATCAGTGACCCGCGACGTTTCAGGCGAAGGGGTCCAGCAGGCGCTGCTGAAGATTCTGGAAGGCAAGCAGGCTTCGATCACTCCGGACGGTGCCCGCAACCGGCCGCAGCAGGAGCTGATCCAGGTCGACACCACCGATATTCTTTTCGTCTGCACCGGCGCCTTCAACGGCATCGAAGAGCTGGTGCGCCGCCGCGTGGGCGAACGCGGCCTGGGCTTCGGCGCGCACATCGGCAAGGGCGAAGAATCAAAGAACACCCTGCGCGCCCTGGCCCGCACCGAAGACCTGGTCAAGTTCGGCATGATTCCCGAGTTCATGGGCCGGCTGCCGATCATCGTGTCGGCCGACGACCTGGACGTCGACATGCTGGTCGAGATCCTGTGGAAGCCGAAGAACGCCCTGGCCAAGCAGTACGAACGCCTGTTCGAGATGGAAGGCGTCAAGCTGCGCTTCACCGAGGACGCCCTGCAGGGCGTGGCGCAGGAAGCGGCCCG
>JAXDMH010000127.1:0-4052 GCA_034666225.1 Myxococcales bacterium | reverse complement strand
TTGTGCTGCAGGCTGATCGGCGCGGTTGTCGTCGTGCGGAATCCGGCGCCATCGCCGTGGTGATGGCCATTTGTCTGGCCGTGATCATGGGATTCGCCGCACTGGGATTCGACCTGGCCTATGTCCGGCTGGCCCGTCTGCAGATGCAGAACGCCTCCGACGCTGCCGCCCACGCCGCCATGGTGAACCTGCGCATCACCGGCAACCTCACCTCGGCGCGCCAGACGGCGGTCACCGTGGCGGCCTCCAACTCCGTCCTGGGCAAGCCGGTCTTGCTGCAGTCCGCGGACATCGTCTTCGGTGGTTGGGACTTCGCGCACGGGACCTTCCTGGCCAACGCGCTGCCGGCCAACGCCGTCACGGTGAACGGCCGGCGCAGCGACACCACCGCCTCCGACGGGTTCGTCAGCCTGTCTTTCGGACGCGTGCTGGGATTTTCTCAGGCCGCCGTGGGCCGCACCAGCGTGGGGGCATTTCGAATTCGCGACCTGGTCATCGAGATGGACGTCACCGGCAGCTTCCTCAACAACATGGACAACGCCGTGCGGGCCGACGTGGCCATGCTGGATTACATGCAGAGCCTGAACATCCCCAGCGATCAGATCGGTATGGATGTCTTCGTGGGCAGCGCGCTGCAGGTCACCCCGCTGCAAAATCTGAAGAACAACTACAGCGCCATCCGCGCCCAGTGGTGGGGCGACGGCCTGTCGGCGCTGAACACGGCCAAGGGATCGGGCATCACCGTCTGCAACAAGACCGGGCAGGATGCCACCTGGCCGAACCACAACTGGATGCCCCACTGCTGGGACGGCGGCGAACCGGGTTTCTTCGCCGGCACGAACCAGGGCGCCGCGCTGAAGGCGGGCGCCGACAAGTTGATCGCCCAGGTCAACAACTATGAGACCCGGGTGATCGTGCTGGTCACCGACGGCAGCCCCATGTGCTGTCCGGTACCGCAGGGAGGCGGCTGCGCCGATGGCGCGGCCTGCGCCGACAGCGGCCCCTTGTGCACCTGCGCCAAGCACGTCGCCCAGTACGGGCGAGACATGGCCGACTACGCCGCCGCCAATGACATCGGCATCTTCACCGTCGTCTTCGGCAACGATCCGGTCGGCGTCGCCTACGGCGCCTCACTGACGCGCGGGATTGGCCAGGCCTACAGCACGCCTGACAGCACCCAGCTGCAGTCAATCTTGCTGGACATCGCGGGACGGATCCCGGTGGCGCTGGTCAAATGAGACGGCTCGCCAAACGCGACGGCCGGCGCGGCGCTGCCGCGGTCGAATTCGCCCTGGTGCTGCCGCTGTTCGTGGCGGTGCTGTTCGGCGTGATCGAATACGGCTGGGTCTTTTACCAGCACTTCGGCGTGGCCAGCGCTGTGCGCGACGGCCTGCGCGTCGGCGCCACCGTCCCCCAGAACGCCAACCCCGATCCCAAGACCACGGCGGTGAAACGGACGCAGGATCTTCTGGCCGGTGTCGGCATCAACGCCGCCAGCGTGACGATCAACGCAAAGTATTTTGGGTCGTCGCCGTCAAAGACACTGACCATCAGTGCGACAATGCCGTACAAACCGCTGATCGGGTTCGTACCGGTCCCAGCGAACATCTCGTACGCGATGACGATGATGCTCGAACTGCAGTAGCGCCTTACCGCCCGGCATTGTTCTTGATCCCGAGAGGGCATTCTTGCACTCTGATCGCGGCCATGACCGTACTGCCTCGACTTATCCTAGGTTCACGACTGACTTTTTTGCTGGGCCTGGCGTCGTTGCTGGCCATCGGGCGCGGTCGGCCCGCCCTGGCGGCCGCCGCCGCCGCCGCACCCGCGCCCGCCGAGGAGAGCGCGCCCGATCCGGCGTTGCAGGCGGCAAAGGAATTCTTCGAGACGGCGCAGACGCTGTTCCTCAAAGAGCAGTACGACGCGGCCGCCGAAAAATTTCTGGCCGCCTTCGACAAGAAACCGTACGCCGCTTTTCTCTTCAACACCGCCGTGTCCTACGAAAAAGCCAAAAAGCTGGATATGGCCAAACAGTATTTCGAAAAGTATCTGGAAAAGGATCCGCAGGCGTCCGACGCCGCCCAGGTCAAGGCGCGCCTTGAAACGCTGACGACGCTGCTGGGGCCGCCCCCGCCGCCGGTTGTGCCGCCGACCGGCCAAAATCCCGCGGGCACGCCGGCGCCCGGCGCTGGCGCCACCCCGTCGCCCAACCCGACGCCGATCGCGCCCATCGCGGTGGCTCAGCCGACGCTGCCGGCCATCGACACCAAAGGCCTGGTGGTCATCGATTCAAAACCGCAGGGCGCGACCATCTATCTGAACGACAAGAAGAACGGACCGTTCGCCCGCACCCCCTGGCAAGGCTCGCTGGAATCACAGCCGGTGCGCCTGCTCCTTGAATCGAAAGGGTTCAAGCCCGAACAGCGGGCCATCAGCCCGCGCTCTGACAAGCTGGTCGACGTCTATATCGCGCTGTCGGAAGAGCACTACCTTGGCTGGGTCGAGATCGTCTCGAACACGCCCGGCGCGACGGTGTACATCGACCGCAAGGACATCGGAGCCATCGGCCGCACGCCTTACACCGGCCACCTCAAGCCGGGCAAGCACATCGTCTACCTGGAGAAGATGGGGTTCAAACCGGCCGAGCTGCAGCTGGAGGTCCAGCCCGGCACCGCCACCCAGCACGCTGTCACCATGCAACAGGGCGACAACGGCTGGGTCAGCATCATCGGTCGCGGCACCTCGGGCGGCCACCTCATCGTCGACAAGAAACTGGCCTGCACCACGCCCTGTCGCGCCGAAGTGCCGCCCGGCAAACACGCCGTCGTCGTCGAGAAAGCCGGGATGGACAACTATGAGTCCGACCTGGTGGTGGAACGGACGGTGGAGACCACTGTCGAGGTGCAGTTCATCCCGCGTCCGGCGCGCACCAAGACCTGGGCCGCCGCCATCATCGGGGTGGGGCTGATCGGGATCGGCGCCTACGTCGGTCACCTGTCACAGAACACACGCGACCAGATCAAGAGCGACATCGCCGCCAACAAGCTGATCGACAGCGAAGACCCGCGCTATCAGACCGCCAAGTTCGAGGCCATCGGCGCCGACGTCTTGTTCGGGCTGGGCGCCATCGTGGCGGTGACGTCCGCGGTGGGTCTTATCTTTCACGGCAGCGACAGCATCGGCGTCGTCGATCAAAAATCGATCTCGTTCGCGCCTGACGTGATTCCCCACGGGGCCGGTTTCTCAGCCGTGGGGAGGTTCTGATGCGCGTCTCTGCATCGACCTTGCTTTCGCTGCTGGCGCTCTCGATGGCCACCCACCTGGCGGCCGGTTGCGACTGGCGCGATGTCGACAAGGACAAGATCGGCACGCCGGTGCTCAGCGTGGGAGCGCCCAGCAAATTCGGCACCAACGGCGACTTTGGACGAATCGTCATCCCCATCGCGGCGCCTTCAGAGACCGACGGCGTGGTCAGTCGATTCGTGGTCTCGGGCGTGTCGGGGACCGGCCTGGCCCTGGTCGAACTGAACGCCGCCGGTCGGCCGACCACCACCAACGTCGCCTCGCCGGTCTTCAACGGGACGCACCCGCTCAAGGGCTATCCGCTGACGGCCATCGCCGAGATCCCCGGGGCTAAGCCGGGCAAGATCCTGGCGGCCGCCAAGGAGCTCGACGTTGAAGGGTCCGTCATCTACACGATTTCCCTGGGCGCCTCGCACGAGGGCGAGGTCTTCATCTACAGCATCAGCGAGCCATTTCTGGGCATCGGTGTGGCCGCGGGGGATCTCAAGCTGGGCGGCGCCGATCCGGAATATCTGGTGGCGACCGCGGACGTGCTGCACGTCTATGTGGACGGGAATCCCGCCATGGCGCTGACCTGGGGCCTGGGGGCGGGTGGCGCTACCTGTCCGCTCTCGCTGCCGGGCGGTTCCGATCAGAAAAAGATTCCTCTCAATCGCCCCATCCTGGTCGGACACTTCATGGGCGCCGGCACAGCCCCCCAGATCGTCATGTCGAACTTTGGCAGCCCCACCGTGGGCAGCCCGCCGGTG
>JAXDMH010000126.1:0-9588 GCA_034666225.1 Myxococcales bacterium | reverse complement strand
GGGCGCCACACCCGACCCCGCAGGTCGTTCGGACGCGGCGACCGTCCGCCGTTCAGCGACCGTGGCGACCGAGGCGAGCGTCCCGACCGTCGCGCGCGGCGTGGTCATCGTTGGCGCTGCCCCGGCGACGATCCTCGTCGCCGCTGCCGGCGCGACCGATTCGGCCACTGCCGTCTTCGCTCTCTCGGCGATCACGTTCGGTTGGCGCGCTCCCGGATTCGGCACCTTGGTGTCGGCGGCGCGTTTGGGCGTCACGGCAGCCGCCGGACGGAACCGACGTTCCTCGCTCGGCTCCCTCGTGGCGTCTTTCGCAAAGACAGTGTGCTTCCGATTGAGCAACGGCAGCGGCGGCGGCGTCACCGGCGGCAGCGCCCTACCGACCGTCGCCTTGTCACCGACCGGGCGCGCCCCCGCACCGGGAGCCGGAGCCGTCGCTTCGGCCAGCGCGCTGGCAAAATCATCGGGTTTGCCCTTGGTCGCCGCGACATCGCGACCAGCGTGAAACCCGCCCTCGGCGCCCGCGACGGCCGAACGCCGCGTCCCGGCCAGCATCAATGGCAAAGCCACAGGCGTCTTCATCGCTTTCGCTCCAGTCGTCCGCGCATGGCGATCTCCGCGGCCAGTTCGGCGGCCAGCTCGGGCTTGAGGAGACCCATGACCTTGCCGGCGTCAGCGGACGGCATCCGTTGCAGAACGTCGGCAGCCAGCTTGCGGTCCATGTGCGCGACGATCGGCGCTGCCTGATCGGGTTTCATTCCGCGCATGGCCTTGGCCACCACGTCCAGCGGTGCGGGAACCTTCTTGCCGCCCTCGCCTTCGGCGGCCGCCGTATCGGCGCCCGCCAGCATCGCTTCCATGCGGGCCGTGTCCTGGCGTAATGCCTCGCGCGCGTTGTTCACCTCGGTCGCCATCTTGCTCAGCGATTCGCGATCCGACCGCGGTCCACCATGCTCGCCGCCGCTGACGCCGCCCCGTCGCTTGATCTCCTCGTGCAACGCCCCGATCCGCAGCGGTGGCGGCGAAGACTCCGGCTCCGACACCGTGTTGGCCGCCGCCGCGTCCAGGCTCTTGTCGTTGACCGCCTTCTTGACCTTCTGCGCGCTGGCCGCATCCTTGGACAGCTTCTCGGCCAACCGATCGGAGGATTTTCCGTCCGCCCCTTCGACCTTGGGCTTCTCGGCGGCTGACTTTTCTACCGATTGTTCTGCCGGTCTCGCCGGCGATTTCTCGGCCGGCTTTTCCTCGCCCGCCGCGCCCACCGCCGGCCACAGCACCAGCAAGGCCAGCGAGGCCAGCCGCGCGGCGCGCAACCCGCGCCTAAACACGCGCCACCTCCGCACCGTCGAGGGCTGCTTTCAAACCGGTCAGCGTCTCGTCGAAGGTGAAGCGGGCGTTTGGCTCCTGCCGAAACAGCGCGTTGACAGCGTTGATGCTGCGCAAGGCCCGATCGACGCGCGGGTTGGTTCCCGCCACGTACGCGCCGACCTCGATCAGGTCGGCCGACTCGCGATACGTCGACAGCACCTCGCGCGCCTCCCGGGCCAGGCGGTTGTGGTCGGCGCTGACGATGTCGGTCATGACCCGGCTGACGCTGGCCAGGACGTCGATGGCCGGGAAGTGTCCGGCGTTGGCCAGCTTGCGCGACAGCACGACGTGTCCGTCCAGCGCCGCCCGCGCCGCGTCCGCCACCGGATCGGACATGTCGTCGCCACCCTCGGCCAGGACCGTGTACATGGCCGTGATGCTGCCCTCGCCGCTGTCGTTGCCGGCCCGTTCCACCAGGCGCGGCAGGGCCGCGAACACCGACGGAGGATAGCCGCGCGACGTGGGTGGCTCGCCGGCGGCCAGGCCGATCTCTCGCTGGGCCATGGCCACGCGCGACAGTGAATCCAGCAGCAGCAGGACCTTCTTGCCCCGCCCGCGAAAATATTCAGCGACCGACGTGGCGGCCATGGCGGCGCGCACGCGCACCAGCGGAGATTCGTCAGCGGTCGCCACCACCACCACCGAACGGGCCAGGCCTTGCGGTCCCAGATCGCGCTCGACGAATTCGCGCACTTCGCGACCACGCTCGCCGACCAGCCCGACGACGATGACGTCGGCGCTGGCGCTGCGGGCCATCATCCCCAGAAGGACGCTCTTGCCGACGCCGGGGCCGGCCATGATTCCCACGCGCTGCCCTTCGCCGCAGGTCAGGCAGGCGTCCATCGCGCGGATCCCCAGCAGCAGCGGACGCGAGATGCGGCGCCGGGCCATGGCGTGCGGCGGCGGCGCGTTCAGCGGAATGCTCTTGTTCAGGGTCAGGGGCGGGCCGCCATCGACGGGGCGCATGGCCGCGTCGACGATGCGGCCCAGCAGGGCCTCACCCACCGGCATCTCGGCGGCGCTGGCGCGCGGCCACACCGGGCAGCCTTCGCCGATGCCGGCCAGCTCGCCGAAGGGCATCAGCAGCGCCCGCGAACGCGAAAAACCGACCACCTCGGCGCTGATCAGCTTGCCGGCGCCGGTCTCGATCACGCACGCCGTTCCCACCGCCACCCCGGGCAACATCGCCTCGACGATGATCCCGGAGGCCCGGGTCACCTTGCCCGAGACCACCATCGTATCCGTTTCGGCCAGCGCCTTGCGCACCCGTTCCACCAGCTGGCGGTTGGGCGTCACCTTGCGCGCCGCCGGCTTGGTCTTTGTTGCGCTGGGCATCGGCGGCGCGGTCAACATCTCGCCGGCCTCCACGCCGACGCCTTCCTGTTGGTCGCCGTCGTCGCCCAGTGTCTCTACCCGCGCGGCGATGTCATCCAGCGCGCCCGAGATCTGGCTCTCCGAGCTATCGCCCGTCCGTTCGCCGGCGGTCATGGCTGCTCCGGGGGTTCGGCCAGGGCGCTGTTCACGATCCGTCGTACCTCGTCGAGACGCGTGGCCAGCCGGCCGTCCACCGTGCCGTGCTCGCCGTCGACGATGCAATCGCCCGGCGACAGCGTGGCGTCCGCCAGGAGCTCGACCTTGACGATGGCCAGCCCGGTCAGCGGCCCGCTGCCGGCAGCGGCCTCGACGGCGGCGGCGTCACTGGGGCACAGCCGGACGACGATCTTGCGCGTCTCGCCCAGGCGGCGCACCGCCGTGCGGACCAGCGAGAACAACGCCGCCGTCCCCGTCTCCAGCTCTTTTTCCAGAATGCGCCGGGCGATCACCACGGCGATCTCCACGACGTCGGCTTCCGTCTGCTCGCCGATGCGCACCGATTCGGCGCGCAGGTCGGACACGGCCTGCGCCAGGCGGGCGGCGAACTCTGGCCCCGGCTGGGGCGGCGGCGGCGGCAGCGGCGGCGCCAGCGGTTCGATGCCGGCGGACATCTCGGTGCGCTGGTCGGTGCGCTGGATCGACCGCGGGTTGGGCGGCATATCCAGCAACGGCACCACGCGCCGCTGTCCGGTCAGCGAGCCGCGCGAGCCGAAGGTCGCTTCGGCCACGGTGGCGCGCGCCCCGACCAGGAACTGCGGTGAACGCGGGACCGACGATGAGGACGACTTCAACGGCACGTCACACCATCTTGTCCGCCGGGCTGACGACGGTGATGCGTCCTTGCTCGGCCAGGGTGAAGGCGATCTTGACCAGCTCGCCCTGCGCCAGATCGACGTCGGACAGCTTGACCGGGCCCATCGCGCTGATGTCGTCGGACAGCATCTGCGCCGCGCGCGACGACATGTTCTTGAGGATCTTGTCCTTGACCGCCGTCGAGGCGCCCTTGAGGGCGATGCCCAGCCGGCTGGTGTCGACCTCGCGCAGGAAGGTCTGGATGTCGCGGTCCGACAGATTGACCAGGTCCTGGAAGGTGAACAGCTTGGTGCGCAGATCGGCGGCCAGCTCCGGATCTTCTTTTTCGATCTCCTGCACCGCCTCCGTCTGCTGGGCGGCCGGGCTGCGTCGCAGCAGCTCGACCGCGGCGCCTTTGCCGTCGAACCGGCGCATGCCGCTGGCGATCGATGCTTTCAATTCGGCCGACAGACCGTTGCCCACCTCGCGCAGGACCTCGGGGGCGACGCCTTCCAGCGTGGCCAGGCGGCGCAACACCTGAGGCCGCTGTCCTTCCGGGATCAACTTCATCACCGCCGCCGCCCGTGTCGGATCTATGGCGCCCAGGACCAGCGCCACCGTCTGCGGCTGCTCGCGTGACAGAATCATGGCCAGCGCCTCCGGATCGGCCTGCGCCGCCGGACCCAGCATCTCGTCCACCTGCACCGGCGGCGCCGAGCCGTCGAAGGCGCGGCGGGTGATGTCGGTGCCCAGCACCTGCTCGGAGATCTCGCGCAGCAGCCGGTCGCCGGCCGCCGTGTCGCCGCCCACCACGCCCAGGGCGGTGATGAATTCGGACAGGGCCATCGGCACCGCGTCCGGGTTGGTGCGAATCTCGCGGGCGCCCGCGGCAATCCGCCGCACCGACGCCTCGTCAAGGTGCTGAAAGATGGACGCCGCCAGATCGGCCCCCAGCCCCAGCAGCAGCGCAGCCGCGCGGGCCGCACCGGTTCCCAGTCTGTCTTTGTCGTATGTCATTGCACTAGGCACGCTTTGCCTCGTCGTTGTCCGCATTGATCCATGCTCGCAAGAGATGTGCCGCTCGCTGCGGGTCAACCGCCGCCAGTTCTCTGGCGCGGTCACGAACCTGCGCGTTGGGATCACCCTTGGATGGCAGACCCACCGCCGCCGGTGAACCCAGCGATCCGCCATTGGCCGCCATGGCCGCTTCGATCTCGGCGATCTTGGCGCCCGGCTTCAACAGGGCCGCGGCCGAGTAGGTCCCGGCCAGAGGCGCCCCGCGCCCTTTCATCTTCAGCACGGCGACGGCCACCAGCAGCAGCAGCAAGAATCCACCCGCCAGCTGGGCCAGGCGCAGGATGCGCGGCTGGGCCCACAGTGGTTCGCGCGGCACCTCTTCACCGGCCGGCGGCTTGCTGAAGGCCGAGCTGGAGATCTGGAACTGATCGCCGCGCTTGGCGTCGAAGCCGACCGCGCTCTTGGCCAGGTCGGCCAGGCGGGCCACCTCGGCGTCGGGACGGGTCTTGCCCGCCGGCGTCTCCAGCAACACCGCCACCGACAGGCGCTTGAGGCGCGGGCCGCGCGACACGGTGTGCGTGATGGTCTTGCTGAGCTCGAAGTTGCGGGTCTCGTCCTCGCGCAACGACGAGCCTTTGTTGTTGCCGCCGCCGCCCGGCACACCAGCGCCAGGAACGTTCGCCGCCGCGCCGGCCACGCCGGCCGCCCCCGCGCTGTCCTGCGTGGTCTGCTCGTTGGTCTTGTGCTCGCTGCGCACGGACGCCGAATCCGGGTCGTACGAATCCGCCGTGGTCTCGACGTCGGCGTTGTCGAAGGCGGCCGACACCTTGGCGATCACCGCGCCCTGACCCACCGCCGGCTCCAGCAGATCGGAGATGCGCTGTTCAAGGGCGTGCTCCATCTCGTGCTGTTGGGTCGCCGCCTTGGAATCGGCGGAGCTGTCGCCGGCCAGCACGCTGCCCCGCCCGTCCATCACCGTCACGTTGTCGGGGTTGAGGCCCGCCACCGCCGACGACACCAGGTGGCGCACACCCGACAGTTCCTTGTCGGCCATGGTGCGCCCCGGCTGCAGATTCAAGACAACGGCCGCCGACGCCTTCCGATCGTCGTCGCGATAAAGGCCCTTCTCCGGCAGCGTGATGTGCACGCGCGCAGAACGCACGGCGGCCAGACGTCCAATGGTCCGTCCCAGCTCGCCCTCGGTGGCGCGACGCAGGTTCACCCGCTGGGTGAAGTCCGACACGCCCAGGTCACCACGATCGAAGATCTCGAATCCGACGCCGCCGCCCCGGGGCAGCCCCGACGCCGCCAGCAACAGGCGCGCGTCATACACCTGCGTGGCCGGCACCGACAGCGCCGTGCCGCCCGCTTCCATGCGGAACGGAATCTTCGCGGTCTTCAGCTGGGCGGCCGCCTCGGCGCTGTCCTCGGCGGACATGTTGGTGAAGGCATATTCATAGTGTCCGGCGGAATTTCCGAACTGGGCGATGACCACCACCAGTCCCACCACCACGGCCACGGCATAGATGGCCATGCGCAGGCCGGAGGGCAGCTTGGCGAATCGCGCCTGCATCTGTCGCAGCGGAGCGAGGAGCGCTTCCATTCGTTACACTCCCATCTTCATGATGTCGTTGTAGGCCTCGACCAGCTTGTTGCGGACCTTCATGGCCAGACGCATGGTGATGTCGGCCTTCTCCAGGGCCAGCGACATCTCGTGCAGGTTGCCGCCGCCCATGGCCACCTTGGCGGCCTGCTGGTCGGCTTCAACCTGTTGCGCCTCGACGGCGCCCAGGGCCTGCCCCAGCGATTCGGCGAACGACGGGCCGTTCTTGCCTTGCGCGGCGCCGATGTCACGGGTGCGCGGCCCCTCCAGGCCGTCGATGCCGCCGATGCCGCCGGCGATGTTCTGAATGTTCTCGATGCTCATCGGTTAGGCTTCCATTTCCTCAGCGAGCGATGTCCAGGCCCCGCTGGGCCATGGTCTTCAGCGTGTCGATGGCGGTGGCGTTCGCTTCGTACGTGCGCGACGCCGACATCAGGTTCACCACCTCGTAGACCGGGTTGACGTTGGGGAAGGTGACGAACCCTTCCGGATCGGCGTCGGGGTGACCGGGGCTGTAGACCTTCTTGCCCGGACTGGAATCGGCGACGATGCTGGACACCACCGGATCCACCGACGGTGTCATCTCGGCCTGACCCAGCACCGGCGCGAAGGGCACCGCCTGGATGACCGGGTCCAGCCGCTTGTAGGGGCCGCCCGCCGCCGTGCGCGTGGTCTCCGCGTTGGCCAGGTTGGACGAGGCCAGGTTCACGCGCGTGCGTTCCACCGAAAGGCCCGAGCCGCTGATGCGAAGTGCGGTGAGAAAGTCCATGGTGTCTGCTCCTTGCTCCTGCTGTCCTAGCTCTCGACCGTGTAGCGCAGGATGGCCAGCTTCTTGGCCGCTGCGCGCGCGCTGGCGCCGTACTGCAAAGCGTTCTCGGCCATGCCGGCCATGGTGCGATCCAGATCGACGGTGTTGCCGTCAAAGCTGGGGCTGGTGGTGCCGCGACCGTCGGTGATCATCGCCGAGGCCAGGTCGGTCACGCGCGAGCCGTCGGCGATGGTGGCGCCGTTGATGCCCATGTGGCCAGGCTCGGTGGCGGCCATCGCTTCGCTGCCACCGCTGGCGCGGGCGGCGGCCATGGCGGCGCCGAAGTCCAGCTCCTTGGGTTTGTATCCGGGCGTGTCGACGTTGGCGACGTTGCCGGCCAGCACGTTCTGCTCGACCAGACGCACATCCAGCGACTGTTCCAGGGTCTTGAGAGTGGCGTCGAAGATCTTCATGCGGCTTTCTCCTCGTCTCCGGAGTCATTTGAATGCGAGGTCCGTGCCAGGGATGTGGCGTCGGTGGTTGGGTCTTCACCGTCAAGACCGACGTACATCCCGTGCGTCGCGCTGGGCAGAATCTGCCCATCGGCAGAAGCTGCCCGGGCGCGAAACTCTCGGAGCTTGTTG
Organism: Myxococcales bacterium; assembly: GCA_034666225.1. Taxonomy (GTDB): domain Bacteria; phylum Myxococcota_A; class Polyangia; order Fen-1088; family Fen-1088; genus DATKEU01. The sequence continues at coordinate 2,045 of JAXDMH010000126.1, read as the reverse complement.
CGCAGCGTGCGCAGGCTGATTCCCAGCAGGCGCGCCGCATGCGTGCGGTTGCCGTGCACCCGGCGCAGCGCCTCTTGAATGGCCAGCCGCTCCAGCGACGGCAGATCGATGGGGACACCTTCGGGAAGAAACCGCCGCTCGGGCACACGCCCGCCCGAATCTCTGGGCGGCAGCGACACCGCCGGCAAGGCGTCAGGTTGCGACAGCGACGACACCGCGCCGTCACCGACGCCAAGGGCCAGCGCCTCCCCCGGCCACAGATGGCCAAGCTCCAGCGTCGAGACGCGGCAGCGCACCAGCGCTCGCTCGAGGATGTTGCCCAGCTCGCGCACGTTGCCGGGGTACGGATAGGTCGCCAGCGCGGCCTGCGCGCCTTCGGACAGCACGGGCGCCGGGCGCCCCAGCGATTCGGACAGTTTTTGCAGCAGGTGGTCGATCAGGGCCGGGATGTCATCGGGCCGCTCGCGCAGCGGGGGCAACACGATCGGAAAGACAAACAGGCGGTAATAGAGATCCTGGCGAAATTGCCGCCGCCGGACCATCTCGCCCAGGTCGCGGTTGGACGTGGCGATGATCCGCACGTCGACGGGGATCGGCTTGCCGCCACCCACGCGATCGACCTCGCGTTCCTGCAGGACGCGCAGCAGCTTGGCCTGCAGGGCCGGCGGCAGCTCGGAGATTTCGTCCAGCAGCAGCGTCCCCTTCTCCGCCTGTTCGATGCGCCCGATGCGCCGATCGGCCGCGCCGGTGAAGGCGCCGCGCTCGTGGCCGAACAGCTCGCTCTCCAGAAGCTCTGACGGCAACGCCGCGCAGTTCACCGCCACCCACGGGCCATTGGCGCGCGGGGAACAGCGATGAATGTGGCGGGCCACCACCTCCTTGCCGGTGCCGCTCTCGCCCAGCAACAGCACCGTCGTCGAGCCCATGGCCACGTCTTCCGCCGCCGCCAGCACCTCGCGCATGGCTGCGCTGTGGGCCACCGGGCCTCCGCTGCTGGGGGTGACGCCTCCCGGTCGGGGGACCTGGATGGTCGGTCGAATGGGTCCGGGCGCAATGGTCGCGGTCATGGTTGTCCCCCTGGACCGCCGGGCGCGGTCCCTCGTTTCTTGATCAACTCTTTGGCGCGGTTGCTGACGGCCAGCGCCGCAGCCGCTTCGCGCGTCACGGCCTCTGGATCGATCGCGACCGGGGCCGCAGCCCCACCCTTGCCGGCGCCGGCTTCGCCCTCGCTTGCCACCGAGGCCAGCGCCTTGTGGATCGCCTTCCAGCGCGGCGTCTGCATCTTGCGCGGCGCCGACGAGGCGGCGTATTCGACCACCAGCTTGGCCCTGGTCTCGTCGCCGCCGTCGATGAAAAGTTCCGCGGCGTGCGCCAGGTGATCGGCCAGATCGGCCGGCGCCACCATGGGCGCCACCGCCGACAGGATGTTCCCGCCGAACACCGGCCCGCCCACGTACGCCGCCAGATCGGCCGCCGCGTCCGCCAGTTCGACCGCGTGAGGCCCGCGGTCCCAGCCCGGCAGCTCCAGGTACAGTCGCAAGGCCTTCTCGGCCAGCGTGGCTTCTTCGTTCCGCCTGGCGGCGTCGTCGCGGCCGTCCAGGATGTCATTGCGCGAAGCCCCGTCGGTGCGCAACGGGGTGACGGCGCGGTTGGCGATCGACTTTTGCCGCATGATCTCCAGGAGCACCCGGCGGCACATCTCATCCAGTTTCTCGCGGCAAAGATTGGCATAGCCGCTTTCGGCGATGCGGTCGGACAGAAGATTCAGCGCCGAAGCGAACCGATCTTGATAGACCTCGGCGCGGATGGTTCGCAGCGCCATCTCGGCTTTGACAGGCCCCGGCAGCCCCGACGAATCAAAAACTTGAAGCAGCGACTCCGAAGCTCCCAGGCAGTTGCCGTCCACCTCGCAGATGCGCGTGCGGGCCACGCGCCCGAACACGCCCAGCGTTCCCGCGCGCCGATACCAACCGAGAGCCGTGGCCGGATCGCCGGTATAAAGGGCGATGTCGCCCAGGCGCAGCGCCGCCATCTGGCGGTTGGGC
>JAXDMH010000125.1:0-2664 GCA_034666225.1 Myxococcales bacterium | reverse complement strand
ACAGACGGTTCGCCACGGTGTCGGAGGCGATCTTCTCGGCGGCGTCCAGGTACTGATGCGCCAGCTCGGGCGGCGTCTGCTGGGCGCCCGCGTTGTTCAGAAACGGAAAGTTTTCGGTGGTCAGCTCTACGGCGAAGGCCAGGTTGAGGCTGGTGATGTCACCCAGGAGATCAGAGACGGTGTTCACGTACTCGGCGTTGGTGAGGCGCCGCAGCGGTGTGACGTCAACGTCCGTGACGCGATCGCTGCAGGTCAGTGGTGTGGTGACCGCGGGGCCGCTGCCTCCTCCTCCTCCTGTCACGGGCGCGGGCCCGGGGCCTCCTGAGGACCCTCCTATCTGCCCGCTGCAGGCCAGCGTCAACGACAGACAGGCTGCCACAGCCGCCAGTTCCGACCTGCCCGACCTGAATGTGAGTCCGCGAGAAACCATGCGTGACCTCCTGACGGGGAGCGATGTGGATCGCAATGACTGCAATTGGACAGTTCTAAGTGGCCTTGGCGGACATTCTTAAATAGCTGCAAACCACCGGGCTATTTGTCCTCGGGCGCTGGCGTTCTCGACGATCAAAGAACGGCCCCTCAGACGATAAATGACCGCCAAGCGCGGTTATGGGTCACGGTCGGCGAAACAACAGGCCATAGACCAGCTGCACAGCGTCGCCCAGGTTCCACAACCATGGCGCGGTCAGTCGCGGCTCTTGCACCATCGACGCCATTCCGGAGAATTGCAGTTGCTGAAGCAGGGTGGTCGGATGTGGCCGCAAGGTGAGGTGTCCGGCCGCCACCTCCGTTTCGACGGCGGTCTCCAGTTCGGCGGAGCCGCGGTTAACCAGCGCGGACAGCATGGGCGCGTCTTTCGACGACAGCACGTCGAACGCCAGCGCGCCGCGGCCACCCGGACGCAGGCTGCCGACCAGGGTCGCCAGATGGACGGCGATGATGGCGGCGTCCAGACGTTCCCAGTTGAGCCGCGACGCGATCCAGGCGCGATGAAACGGGACAATCAGCTGGCTGAGCACGCCGGTCGACAGCACGACGTCAAAGCCGCGCCCCAACCCGTCCATGATCGCCCGCGCCGCCGCGAACGCGGTTTGCCCCAGCGCGGCGTCGTCGGGAAAAGATTCGCCCCAATCATCGAGGTGGCTCATGAAACCGGACAGATCAACGGGCGCGTGCGGGATCACCCGTTCGCGAACCGCCGCGGGCAGATCCTGGCGCGCGCGTTCCAGCGCGTCGCCGTCGAGATCGATAAGGTGGATCTCGCGAAAGCTGTGCGCGAGGCGCGGCAGATCCAGGTCAGATCCATTTCCGGCGCCGAAGATGGCGATGTCGCCGATGGAGACATCGGCGGCCGGCGCCGTTTCCGCGGCCAGCGCCAGCGCCAGCACGTGCCCGCGGTGATCCTGATAGCGCTGCCAGCTGCCCGCCAGCCGCCGGTTGACGCCGCCCAGGTACTGGCGGGCGCGGGTCTCCGTGCTGGCACGCGCGCCGGCGTCACCGCCGTGTTTTTCCGACAGATGGCGGCCCAGGCAGGCCAGTGAGCAGGCTGCGAACATCCCTTCGTCGCCGGCGCAGAGATCGCAGACACGACGCATCTCGGACGCGCAGCCGCAGGTGTCGACCCGCACCTGTTGCATGGAAAGACCGATGGTGTCGTTTAACAGCTTCGCTCCACCAGCTTCGCTCCAACGGCTTCGCCGCTGCGCGCCTTGTTTCAGGGCGCGAGGCCGTTGGCGCTGGCCAGGGTCGCCACCGTCCAGTTCACGACCGGCGAGGGATCCGGCTCCAGGCCGTGGGGATGGTGATCGGCGTTGGGTTTGAAGATGACCTGGAAGTCGCCGCCCATCTTGGGATAGCGGTCCATGATGATGCCGGTGTTTTCCTTCCAGGGAAGGGCGCTGTCCATCTGGGCCGTCACGTGAAAGAGCTTCACGCCCGCCTTTGCCAGCGGCGCCAGATTGTCGATGGGGTTGAACTGATAGGCGATCGCTTCGGCTGTGTCCTTGAAGTGATAGACGTTGATCACCGTCTGCCACGCGCCGCCACCGCCCGGCCCTTGCCACCGCGGATCATTCAGCTGGCGTCCGCCCGGCCAGCTGCGGAAGTCGCAGGTTCCGTTGTCGGCGTAGACGCCGGCCACCTGGTCCGGATGGGTGGCGGCAAAGTTGTAGGCGTAAAGTCCGCCGCGGCTGATGCCGGTGATCACCATCTTGGGGGCCATGTGATAGGTGCCGACCAGCGTCGTGTAGGCCGCCTCCCAGACCTTGACCACGTCGGGACAACCGTACTGTTCCGAGGCGCCGTTGACGTAGACGATCATAAGGCCCTTGGCCAACCAAGCGTTGTTGGTGTTGGGGATGACGTCGGGGAACTCGCCGTGCCAGACCCAGGGCAGGCCGTCCCGCGGCTTTGGCGGAGCATAGACGGTGATGGTGTGCCCGTTGGCCGGGAAGTTGAACTTGAAGTAGCCGTTGCCGTAGTTGGCCTTGGTGCCGGGGAAACTGGGGAGAACGCCCGGGGTGACCGGACCTTTCGGAGGCGCGTCCATGGCGCTGCCGTCGCTGGCCGGCCCGGCGTCGGGCGCCGTGCCGCCGCTGCCGGATGGTCCGATGCTGCCGCCGCTGCCGCCGCTGCCGCCGCCGATGGCGCCGCCGCTGCCGGTCG